>SKRP01000269.1 GCA_007118445.1 Natronohydrobacter sp. | reverse complement strand
GGCAACAAGACCTGGATCACCCATGCCGCGCGCACCCATGTCATGACGGTTCTCGCGCGCACGATCCCGGACACAAAGGACTATCGCGGGCTGTCGATGTTCCTGGCCGAAAAGACGCCGGGCACTGATGAAACGCCCTTTGTCGATCCGGGCCTTTCGGGTGGTGAAATCGAGGTGCTGGGCTATCGCGGCATGAAGGAATACACGGTCAATTTCGACGATTTCAAGGTCAAGGGCGAGAACCTCCTGGGCGGTGTCGAGGGTCAGGGCTTCAAGCAATTGATGCAGACCTTCGAATCGGCGCGCATCCAGACGGCTGCGCGCGCGATCGGGGTGGCGCAGAACGCGCTGGAAGTGGGGATGCAATATGCCGAGGATCGCAAGCAATTCGGCAAATCCCTGATCGAATTCCCGCGTGTGGCAGCGAAACTCGCGATGATGGCGGTCGAGATCATGATCGCGCGGCAATTGACCTATTTCAGCGCGCGCGAGAAGGATGCCGAGCGTCGCTGCGATCTGGAAGCAGGCATGGCGAAGCTTCTGGGCGCGCGCGTGGCCTGGGCTTGCGCGGATAATGCGCTGCAGATTCACGGGGGCAACGGGTTTGCGCTGGAATACCAGATCAGCCGTATCCTGTGCGATGCGCGCATCCTCAATATCTTTGAAGGCGCAGGCGAGATCCAGGCGCAGGTGATCACGCGCCGCCTGTTGTAACAACCCTGCCTGTGCCGCCCCGGCACAGGCAGCGCCCATGAGGTGTATGGGTCGGGTGGGCGGTCGCCGAATGGGCGCTCACCCGCTCAGATCAACTGGCGCTGCGTCAGAATGCGGGGCATCGCTTTCTTCACCTTGAAGAACCCGGCCGTGGCATATGGCCAGACAGCCTTGTCCCAAGGGCGTTGCCATTCACAAAGCGCGATCCCTTGCGCGTCGAGTGCCGGGCGGTTTGCCTCCAGCCAGTCGCGCAGCGGACCGCAGGGCACGAAGCCGGTCACGATCTGTTTGGCCCCGGCCTGCGCGGCCCAATCGGCCAGATCGTTTTCGACACCTGCCTGCCGGATCTCGCAAGACATGCTCAGCCGCGCTGCAGTATCGCGCAGGGCGGCTGCCTCGAATGCCTTTACCTTGTCGCTCACCAGTTCCGGCGAGCGCAGATGCGACGCTGTCAGCGCGAGCGTTGCGCGCAGGTCCAGTGTTCCGGGCTGGAAATCTTCCGGACAGCAATCGTCTTCGGTCAGCAAAAGCAGGCTCGGCACGCCCGGTTCCGGGGCGCGGGGCGCGCGCAGCGGCGAGACAGGTGGCAGACCCGAGGGCTCGCTGCGCTCCAGCCCTTCGGTCACGACGGCCAGATCCCTGTCAGATGGCGTGAAGCGCTGGCCCGTATATTTCGCGATATTCCAGGCTTTCGCCTCATAGAACTTGCCGCGCGTATGCAACCCTGCCACCCAGCGCCAGCTCAGCGTGTTGGATGCCGGATCGCCATCCAGCAAATGCCGGTAGAAGAAATCCGCCCCCAACCGCCAGGGCAGCCGCAGCGTGAATATCCAGATCGAGGCGAACCACATCCGCGCATGGTTATGCAGATAGCCGGTTTCGACCAGCTCCCGCGCCCAGGCGTCGAAACAGGCGATCCCGCTCTGTCCGGCCTCTGCCAGCCCCACTGCCTGGCGCAGACTGCGGTCATGTTCCAGCCCTTGCAGATCGCGCCTCACCCCGTCCCTGTAACTGGTCCAGATGCCCGGACGATGCTCCAGCCAGCCTTTGAAATAGCCGCGCCAGAACACTTCTTGCAGGAATTTTTCTGCCGCCCCAGGGCCATGCGCGGCCAGTGCCGCATCGACGGCTTCCTCTTCCAGTACCAGCCGCCTGCGCAGATAGGGTGACAGGCCCGAAACATCCTGATGCCGATCAGGCCCCGGATCAAAGTTGCGCCCGGCGGCATATTGCCGTCCCATACGCGGAATGAACGCATTCAGTCGTTCCAGCCCTGCGGCCCGAGTTGCGTCTTCAATCTGCATGCGCTGGCCCCGACATCCCGTTATCTAGGGAGGTAGCGCCAGCAGACCGGGCTTCAATTCCCCGCGCCGCTATCTTCGGCCGAAGAGTTTCTCGATCTCTGCCAGCGACAGCGTGACCGAAGTCGGCCGCCCATGGTTGCACTGGCCCGAAAGCGGGGTCGCTTCCATCTCGCGCAGAAGCCTGTTCATTTCCTCGACCCGCATCTGCCGACCCGACCGGACCGAGCCATGACAGGCCATGCGCGAGAGCACTGCGTCGATCCGTGCTTCCAGCGCGCGACTGTCGCCCAGATCAGCCAGTTCATCCAGAATATCGCGGATCAGGCCCGCTGCATCGATCTGGCCCAGCAGCGCGGGCGTTTCGCGCACCATGATGCTGCTGCCGCCAAACCCCTCGATCACCAGACCCAGCTGCGCCAGTTCTCCAGCACGGCTGAGAAGCTGCGCGGCCTCCAGGCTGGACAATTCGATGATTTCGGGGATCAGCAGCGCCTGTGTCGCAATCCCGGTCGCGCTGCGCTGGCGTTTCAGCCGTTCATAAACCAGCCGCTCATGCGCGGCATGGGCATCGACGATCACCATCCCGTCGCGGGTCTGGGCAATGATATAGGTTTCGTGCAGTTGCGCGCGGGCGGCACCGAGCGGCGCGTCCGGAGTGTCCGGAGTGTCCGGGGTTTCAGGCACTGGCCGCGCTGAAACTGTCTCGGGTGCGGACCAGAACGCCGGGGCCTCGGCGAAGCCCTGCGGGGCCTGCAACTGATATGCGTTCTGCACGGCCTGCCCCGAGGGGCGGTCCATCTGGTAGCTATGGCCCATCTGCGGCTGCATTGCCCCCAGCATCGCGCCTGCGACAGTGCTCGAGGCGCGGTGCCCCGCGCCTGCCAGCGCATGGCGCAGGCCGCTCACCATCAGCCCGCGCGCAAGGCCGGGTTCCCGGAACCGGACTTCGGATTTCGCCGGGTGCACATTCACATCCACCAGTTCCGGCGCGCAGCTCAGGAACAGGGCCACGACCGGATGGCGGTCGCGCGACAGGACATCGGCATAGGCCGCGCGCAAGGCACCCAGCAGCATCTTGTCGCGCACCGGGCGACCATTGACGAAGAGATATTGCGCCACGGCCGCCCCGCGGGAATAGGTCGGCAGCGCGGCAAAGCCGGTCAGGTGCACCCCCTCGCGTTCGGCGTCGATGCGCAGGGCATTATCGGTGAAATCGCGCCCGATCACAGTGGCCATGCGCTCTTCCAACGCGTCGAACAGCGCACCCTGGGCCGCATCGGCGCGAAAGACCTCGCGCGGGGAGTCACCAGAGACATCCGACAGCGTGAAGCTGACATAGGGTTCGGCAAGCGCCAGCCGTTTGACCACATCGGCGATGGCCTGCGCTTCGGCCCGGTCGGAGCGCATGAATTTCAGCCGCGCGGGCGTGGCATAGAACAGATCGCGCAGGGTAACGGTCGTGCCGTAGCGTGCGGCCTCTGGCCGCACGGCCCCCATGCGCCCTCCCTCGACCGTGATCACCGCCCCCTCTTCCCCGGTCGCGCGGGTGACGATGCTGAGCCGCCCCACCGCGCCGAGCGAAGGCAGGGCCTCGCCCCGGAATCCGAAAGACCGGATGTCGAGCAGATCCGTCCCGTCGATTTTCGATGTGGCATGGCGCGACAGCGCCAGCGGCAGGTCCGCCCCGCGCATCCCGTGCCCGTCATCCGTGACGCGGATCAGCGTCTTGCCGCCATCGGCGTAAGCAATCTCGACCCGGCTGGCACCTGCATCCAGCGCATTCTCGACCAGTTCCTTGACCGCAGAGGCCGGGCGCTCGACCACTTCGCCCGCTGCGATACGGTTGACAGCGGATTCGTCCAGCTGACGGATTTCAGGGCGTATATTGCGATCAGGGGCGTTCATACTACAGCATGTAGCATGAACGCCCATAGGCTGCCAAGCTAGTTCAGACCGACCGGCTGGCCCACGACGACAAAAAACAGCGCCTCCGGGTCAAACAGTCGCGCGGCCATGTCATTGACGTCATCCAGTGTCAAAGCGCGGATCAGATCATTGCGGATATTGACGTAATCCATGTCAAACCCCTGATACTGCATCGAGGCCATGATCGAGGCGATGGAGGAATTGCCATCAAAACGCAGCGGATAGGCCCCGGTCAGATAGGTCTGGATGCGCGCCAACTCCTCCTCAGTGATTCCGTCACGACCCATGCGCGCCCATTCCTCGCGCAGCAATTCTATCACAATTTCAACATTGGCGTTATCCGTGGACAGCCGCCCCTGATAGCTTTCTCCCAATGCGCCAGCCGACAGAAACGCGCCAATACCATAGGTTAATCCGCGCTCTTCGCGCAAGGACCGCATCAGACGAGTGCCAAAACGCCCGCCGCCGAATACCTCATTTACAACAAAGGCCGTCAGAAACTCAGGATCGTCGCGGGGGATCCCGGCATGACCGAAGGCCAGGACCGATTGCGGCCCGTCGAAGGGGATGATCTCCATGCTCGCTTCGGCCAGAAACGCGGCCCGGTCCGGGATCGGTGCACCGGTATCTGGGATGCCATCGAACAGCCGGTCCAGCAGGGCGGCCAGGTCTTCGGCCCCGATATCACCCGCCGCGCCGATGAACACCCGGTCGCGCGCAATGGCCCCGGCATGGGCGGCCAGCAGGTCATCGCGCTCCAGCGCGCCCACAGTTTCGGGCGTGCCATTGGTTTCGCGCCCGTAAGGATGCGCGCCAAAGGCCGCACGCGCGAAGCCGCGCGAGGCGAGCGTGTTGGGATCAAGGTTTTCCCGACGCAGATTGGCGAGCACCTGCCCCCGCACCCGTGCAATCGCCTGTTCGTCGAAGCGCGGTGCGGTCAGGGCAAGGCGCAGATGGTCGATCACGGCCTCTGCATCCTCGGTCAGGAAACGCGCCGAGACCGAG
>SKRP01000244.1 GCA_007118445.1 Natronohydrobacter sp. | reverse complement strand
GATGACACGGCCTGCAATCTGGCCTCGATGAACCTGCTGAAATTCTATGACGGGCAGAAATTCGACGCCGAAGCCTATATGCACGCAACCCGGCTCTGGACGATCACGCTGGAAATCAGCGTGATGATGGCGCAATTCCCGTCAAAGGAAATCGCGCAGCGCTCTTACGAGTTCCGCACGCTGGGTCTGGGCTATGCCAATATCGGCGGTCTGCTGATGAATATGGGCTATGGCTATGACTCGACCGAAGGCCGCGCGCTGTGCGGGGCGCTGACCGCGCTGATGACAGGCGTCAGCTATGCGACCTCGGCAGAGATGGCGGGCGAGCTAGGGGCCTTCCCCGGCTATGCGAAGAATGCCGATCACATGCTGCGCGTGATCCGCAATCACCGCCGCGCGGCCCATGCCGAGAGCGATTACGAGGGCGTCAACGTGGCCCCGGTGGCGCTGGATGCCAAAGGCTGCCCGGACAAGCGGCTGGTCGATCTGGCCCGCGCGGCCTGGGACGAGGCGCTGTCCTTGGGCGAGCAACATGGCTACCGCAATGCGCAGGCCACAGTGGTCGCGCCCACGGGCACTATCGGTCTGGTGATGGATTGCGACACCACCGGGATCGAGCCGGATTTCGCACTGGTGAAATTCAAGAAACTGGCCGGGGGCGGCTATTTCAAGATCATCAACCAGTCGGTTCCGGCGGCTTTGCGCAAACTGGGCTATCGCGAGAGCGAAATCGGCGAGATCATCGCCTATGCGGTGGGTCATGGCAGCCTGGGTCAGGCCCCCGGCATCAACCATACCAGCCTGATCGGCCATGGCTTCGGGCCAGAGGAAATCGCCAAGGTCGAAGCCGCGCTGCCCTCGGCTTTCGATATCCGTTTCGTGTTCAACCAATGGACGCTGGGCGAGCGCTTCTGCCGCGACACGCTGGGCATCCCGGCGGCAGAGCTGAACAGCCCGACTTTCGATCTGCTGCGTCATCTGGGCTTCACGAAGGCGCAGATCGAGGCCACCAATGACCATGTCTGCGGCACGATGACGCTGGAAGGGGCCCCGCATCTGAAGCCTGCGCATTATGCTGTGTTCGACTGCGCCAATCCCTGCGGCAAGAAAGGCACGCGCTACCTGTCGGTGGACAGCCATATTCACATGATGGCGGCTGCGCAGTCCTTCATCTCGGGTGCGATTTCCAAGACGATCAACATGCCGAACGCGGCCACGATCGAGGAAACCCTCGCCGCCTATGAGCTGTCCTGGTCGCTCGGGATCAAGGCCAATGCGCTCTATCGCGACGGGTCCAAACTCTCGCAACCACTGGCCGCGGCCCTGATCGAGGATGACGAGGACGCCGAAGAGGTGCTCGAGAGCGGCACCCCGCAGCAGAAAGCGCAGGTCATTGCCGAGAAGATCGTCGAAAAGGTGATCGTCAAGGAAGTGGTCAACCGCCACCGCGAAAAACTGCCCGAGCGTCGCAAGGGCTACACTCAGAAAGCCATCGTCGGTGGCCACAAGGTCTATCTGCGCACGGGCGAATATGGTGACGGCAAGCTGGGCGAGATCTTCATCGACATGCACAAGGAAGGCGCTGGCTTCCGGGCGATGATGAACAATTTCGCCATCGCCGTGTCCGTGGGTCTGCAATACGGTGTGCCGCTGGAAGAATTCGTCGATGCCTTCACCTTCACCCGGTTTGAACCTGCGGGGATGGTGCAGGGCAATGATTCGATCAAGAACGCGACTTCGATCCTCGACTATATCTTCCGCGAACTGGCGGTCAGCTATCTGGACCGCACTGATCTGGCGCATGTGAAACCGGCTGGCACCGCCTTTGACGATCTGGGCGCAGGCGAGAATGAAGGCGTGCGCAATGTTGCCGAGCCCACGGATGAGGCTGCGACCCGGTCGCTGGAAGTGCTGCGTCAGATCAGCTCGACCGGCTATCTGCGCAAGCGCCTGCCCACGGAGCTGACTGTGCTGCAGGGCGGGCAATCCGCGACGGCTTTCGCGTCAGACGGCGTGTCAGCCATCGCCCTGCAGGCGATCGAGACCGAAACCATGGCCGTCGCCCCGCTCGATGCCCGCGCGCGCGCGAAGATGCAGGGCTATGAGGGCGATCCCTGCGGCGAATGCGGCAATTATACGCTGGTGCGCAACGGGACTTGCATGAAATGCAACACCTGCGGCGGGACGAGCGGGTGTAGCTGAGGAGGGCTTAATGGGGAAAGTGATTGGATCTCTTCGCGAACTCTTCCGTCGGCTACCTCCAGACGGGTCAACCCGCCACTTGTTGCGAAGCTTCAACCTTGGAATGAGCGGAAGGGGTTCGCCCCCTTCCGTCAAAGAGCTTGCGGAAAATCTTGGCTTCGACGTCTACTTGGTAGATTTGCCTAATGAAATTCGTGGGCGCTTGATTGCTGATCCGTTTTCAGAGAATGGTTACAGCATTGAAGTGAATCGCAATGATAGCGTAGTAGTGAGGCGCTGGACTGTCCTGCACGAAATCATGCACTTTCTACTACACCGAAATGACGATCCTTTCGCGCCCGCGATGCACAGGGCGGGCGCAGAACACTTTTATGATCGTGAGGAACAGCAGCAAGAGCGTGACGCAAACCTATCGGTTGAAGCACTGATTTTCGGCGACGGTGCGCTAGAGGCAGCAATTAGCCTTTTCGGTCGGGATATCGCAGCTTTGTGCAAGCACTTCGGCGTATCTTCACGAGTTATGGAAATTTCGCTCGCAAAGCTGAATAGGTAGGCTTTTTTGGCTTAATCCAGTGTGGAATGGGACGTCGATGAATTTCCAATACCCTCAGCGCGAGGAACGGGTCTAACTGACCCACGATCCAATCTCTGACAAGCCCCTGCCTCAGCGCAGGGGCTTTTCCTTACCGCAACGCGCGCAACACCTCTGCCAATGTGTCGGCAAAGACCTGCATCTCGGCCTCAGGGCCAGTGGACACGCGGATGCAGCGGTCCTGCGGCGCGACAAAGGGCATCCGGATGAACACATCCCGCGCCATCATCTCGCGCACCACAGCACGGGCGAAATCGCCATCGCGCCCGCAATCGATCGTCACGAAATTCGTGGCCGAGGGCAGCGCGTGCAACCCGTTCTCCGCTGCAACCTCGCGCAACACGGCGCGCGACTGCGCCACATCGCGCTGCACCTGCGCCAGCCAGTCCTGATCGCGCAGCGCGGCCAGCGCGGCGGCCTGCGCCAGCCGTCCCATGCCGAAATGATTGCGGATGCGGTCGAACATGGCGATCAGCGGGGCCGCGCCGATCGCATAGCCCACCCGCATCCCCGCCAGCCCGTAAAGCTTGGAAAAGGTACGCATCCGGATCACCCGCGCATCCGCGATATCAAACGGCGGGGCCGTGCCTTCGGGGGCGGCCTCGATATAGGCTTCATCCAGCACCATGAGCGTGCCGTCAGGAATCGCCTCGATCATGCGCTGCACGATGCGCGCGGAATGCCAGCTGCCCATCGGATTGTCGGGGTTGCAGAAATAGAGAAGCTTCGCGCCCACCGCTTCCGCCCGCTGGATCAGCGCCGCCGGATCCTCGTGTTCATCGCGATACGGCACTTTATGCAGCACCCCGCCAAACCCCGCGACATGATAATTGAAGGTCGGATAGGCCCCGTCCGACGTCACCACCGTATCCCCCGGCGCAACCATGATCCGCACCAGATTGCCCAGCAGCCCGTCAATCCCTTCACCCACTAGGATATTCTGCGGCGGGATGCCGTGATGCGCGGCCAGCGCCGCGCGCAGATCATGGCACGCGCTGTCACCATACATCCAGGCATCAGGGGCGGCATCGGCGATGGCGGCAGTCACCGCAGGCGACGGCCCGAAGCCACTTTCATTCGCGCCCAGCCGCGCGCGAAAGTTACGCCCGGATGCGCGCATATGCGCCTCTGGCCCGACAAAAGGCACAGTTGCGGGCAAAGAGGCGACAAGATCAGTGTAACGCGGTGTGCTCATGCTTTTGGGATAGGCGAGCAGGATGCGCGCGGCAAGTCTAGACTGTCTGCCCCTTGCTCATCCGCTCCAGAAACGCCTCGGCCTCGGCCAGCACAGTCTCGCGCCGGGTCTGGTCCATCCGGTCAAAGGTCCGGTACATCTGCGCCATGCGCGGGTTGCCCTCGAACCGGTCACGGTGCCGGATCAGGAAATGCCAGTAAAGCAGGTTGAAGGGACAGGCGTTCTCGCCAGTCTTGGCCTTGACCTTGTAATGGCAGGACTTGCAGTAATCCGACATTCGGTCGATATATGCCCCGGAGCTGACATAGGGTTTCGACCCCACGACACCGCCATCGGCGAATTGCGACATGCCGACAGTATTGGGCGCTTCGACCCATTCATACGCATCCGCATAGACGGCCAGATACCATTCATGCACCTGCGTCGGATTGATCCCGGCGAGAAGCGCGAAATTGCCTGTCACCATCAACCGCTGGATATGATGCGCATAGGCCAGATCACGTGTCTGCCCAATAGCTTGCGCCATACAGTTCATCTTCGTCTCGGCACCCCAATACATATCGGGCAGATTGCGCTCGTGGTCCAGCGCATTGCGGTGGGGATAGTCCGGCCCCTCCAGAAAATAGATGCCGCGCACGAATTCCCGCCAGCCGATGATCTGTCGGATGAACCCCTCGACAGCGTTCAGGGGCGCATGGCCGTCGTGATAGGCGGTCTCGGCGCGCTTGCAGATTTCGAACACTGACAGCAATCCAGCATTCAGATACAGCGCGATCACCGCATGATAGAGATACGGGTCGCCTTCCAGCATTGCATCCTGATAGGTGCCGAAATCCGGCAGCGCATGTTCGATGAAATGATCGAGCGCGCGCAAGGCCCCGGCGCGGTCGGTAAGCATCACGATGGGGGTCTGGCGGCCTGCGCGGTGCAGTGACTCGGTGAGTTCTTCCAGGCCAATCTC
>SKRP01000248.1 GCA_007118445.1 Natronohydrobacter sp. | reverse complement strand
GAGCCTGCGGAATATGTGGTGGAAAAGGCCTTCGTCGATTGAGCGGTGCCTTGCCTTGCAGAATGCACCAGCAGGGATAAGTCGATAACAAAAGGGCAGACCGTCGCGCGGTCTGCCCTTTCATCTTGCGCCGCGCCTGTGCCTCAGCCAGCCGCCATCTGGTTATGCTTGCGCGCCACATATTCCTTCGCGGTCTCGACCGCCACAGCCGCGTCGCGGCAATAGGCATCTGCCCCGATGGCGCGGCCGAATTCGTCATTCAGCGGCGCACCGCCCACCAGCACGATATAGTCGTCGCGCTTGCCCTGCGCGACCAACGTGTCGATCACCACTTTCATATAGGGCATGGTGGTGGTCAGCAGGGCGGACATGCCCAGAATATCGGGCTGCTCGGTCTCGAGCGCCTCCAGATAGGCCTCGACCGCGTTATTGATGCCGATATCGACCACTTCGAACCCGGCCCCTTCCATCATCATCGCGACAAGGTTCTTGCCGATGTCATGGATGTCGCCCTTGACCGTGCCGATGACCATCTTGCCCATGCGCGGGGCACCGGTTTCCACCAGCAGCGGTTTCAGGATCGCCATGCCCGCTTTCATTGCATTGGCGGCCAGCAGCACTTCGGGCACGAACAGGATACCATCGCGGAAATCATGCCCGACAATGGTCATGCCCGCGACGAGCGCCTTGGTCAGGATGTCATAGGGGGTCCAGCCGCGTTCGAGCAGGATTCTGACCGCCTCTTCTATCTCGTCCTTCATCCCGTCATAGAGATCGTCCATCATCTGCTCGACGAGTTCGTCATCGGCAAGTTCAGAAAGGATGATTTCGTCGTCGGACATGGCACTTTCCTTCACGGCCAGACCCCGCAGGGTCGATAATCTGAAACTACTCTGTGCTTTCTTCCAGATTCAGGATTCCGACTGTCTCAATTGCGACATGGGCCAGCATTGCCGCGACCTTTTGTCTTAGTTGCGGCGACGCCCACCCGCGCGGGGGCGGCGCGAGACCGGTGCTGTGCCATCGGTCTCGGTGCCATCCACAGCCGAAGAGAAGCCTCCCAGCGCGGCCTGGATCTGCTCGAGCGTCGGGCGCGGGCCGGGGGCGCGGGTTTCCAGCGCGTCGCGCATGGCGCGCAGATGCTCGGGCATGGTGCCGCAACAGCCGCCGATGATGCGCGCGCCGCAATCGCGCGCCAGCACTGCGTAATCGGCCATCAGATCGGGCGTGCCGTCGTAATGGATATGGCCGTCATGATATTTCGGGATGCCCGCATTGCCCTTGGCGATGATCGGCAGGTCACTGCCGGACTCGACAAAGCCCAGCACGGTCCGCAGCAGATCCGATGCACCCACCCCGCAATTCGCGCCAAATGCCAGCGGCGCGTGTTTCAGCTTGCCCACCATCTGCGCCATGGCCGCCGAAGTCACGCCCATCATCGTGCGCCCGGCGGTGTCGAAGCTCATCGTGCCGCACCAGGGCATTCCGGCCAGTGCAGCCGCTTCACAGGCGGCCTTGTATTCTTCCGGGGCCGAGATCGTCTCGACCCAGAGCACATCCGCGCCGCCCGCTTTCAGCCCTTCGGCCTGTTCATGGAACATCTCGACGGCCAGTTCATGGGTCAGGCTGCCCATCGGGGCCATGATCTCGCCTGTGGGGCCGACCGAGCCTGCGACCACGATCTTGCGCCCGGACGCATCCGCCACGTCGCGCCCCAGTTCCGCGCCCAGACGGTTCAGTTCCTGCACGCGGTTTTCCGCGCTGTGCAGCTTCAACCGGCTGGCATTGCCGCCGAATGTATTGGTCAGGAACAGATCCGACCCGGCCTCGACCGCGCTGCTGTAGAGCGCGCGAATCTTGTCGGGCTGGTCGGCATTCCACAGTTCCGGCGCATCACCCGAGGCCAGCCCCATATTGAACAGATTGGTTCCAGTCGCCCCATCGGCCAGAATCCAGTCCCGGCTGGCCAGCATGTCGGTCAATGCATTGCTCATTCCTGCGCCTTTCCGCTGTATCTGCGCACGCGGGTCACATGCCGCGGGCATATCGCCCCATTTGCACAGCCAGCGGGCCGAGGCAAAGACAAATTATGCAGGCGGGCGCAGTGCTGTCGGGGCTCAGCCCGTGGCGCGGAAGAAAACATCGGTGTTGCGCGGCTGCCAGACCCAGTTCACGCTGGCGCGCAGCACATCCCCGAGAGTTGTCGTGACAAAGGCCGAGGGGCGGCGCAGGGGTGTGAAGCCGGCTTCCTTGCCGATCCGGCGCAGCGTGTCAGGCGAGAAGGCATTGATATGCTCGATCGGCTGCACAAGGGTGAAGGACGCGAAATCACCCGGTGTCGCGACATGGCCAGCATTGGGCACCGCGACGAAAAGCACTCCGCCCCGGCGCAGATGCTTTCGCAATGCGCGCAGCAGGGCGAGCGGTTCCTCGACATGTTCGAGCACCTGCGACAGCACCACCGCGTCGAATGGCGCGCTGCCCGCGTGATCGAGCGCGTCCAGATCGGGCAGGATGGTCAGCCCGGCGGCGCGGACATCCTCGGTGCGCGAGGCCGAGACATCAACCCCGGTCACATCGGCCCCGAGCGCTTTCGCGACGCGCAGGAACTTGCCATCGCCGCAGCCGAAATCCAGCAGCCGCAGCGGCGCGTCCGGCGGGGCCGCAAGATGCTGCAGGCGCAGGGCGAGTTTCGCCATCTGGCGGGCAAGCCCCTGGGTATCCTGCTTGCCGGGGACATGCGCGGCCTCGAACCGGCGGGCCTGTTCGGCATCGGCCCATGCACCATAGACCAGATTGACACTGTCGCCAGTGATCACGCGCTGATGCCATTTCATCGCACAGGCACGGCATTGCGCCAGCGTGAAATGCTGTCCGGCGATATGGTCGCGCCAGTTGCCGGAATAGTGATACTGGTCCAGATAGGCGAGGGTGCCGGGGTCATCCAGCCTGCCTGACCATAGAATCTGCGGGCCGCTTGCCCCACAGACCGGGCAGTCGGGTCGATCGCGGTAAAGTAATTCGGATGACACGGGCGCGCCCCCTCTGTGGGTCGTCTGGGGCTCAGCCCTCGGAGAGCTCCGCCTTGGCCTCGGACAGCAATTCGGCCATTCTGGTGCGGATCGTGGCTTCATCGGCCAGACCGGACAGATCGGCCATGACCTTGCGCACGACATCCTCATGGCCGGCTTCCTCGAAATCGGCGCGGATCACCTCCATCGCATAGGCTTCGGCCTCGGCCCCGGTCTTGCCCAGAAGTCCCGCTGCCCAGATCCCCAGCTTCTTGTTGCGCCGTGCGACGGCCTTGAACACCATTTCCTGATCATGCGCAAATTTGTTCTCGAAAGCGCGTTCGCGGTCCTGGAATGTGGTCATGTCTGGCCTCTTTTGTCTCGGGCGGAAAAGCTGCAGAAGATATGACCTCTGTGGCCCCGGGCTGCAAGGTCAAATCCGGCTCATGGCCGCGCAAACAGCCTGCCTTGCTCTGCAGGCGGAGAGGGGCTATAGGGCAGCGACACAGGATCAGCATCGGAGAAGATGAATGGCACGCCGCACCAAGGTCTATGAAGGCAAGGCCAAGATTCTCTATGAAGGCCCCGAGCCCGGCACGCTGGTGCAGTATTTCAAGGATGATGCGACCGCATTCAATGCCGAGAAGCGCGATGTGATCGACGGCAAGGGGGTGCTCAACAATTTCCTGTCGGAATTCGTGATGAACGGGCTCAATCAGATGGGGGTTCCGACGCATTTCATCCGCCGTCTGAATATGCGCGAGCAACTGATCCGGTCGGTCGAGATCATTCCGCTGGAAGTGGTGGTGCGCAATATCGCGGCCGGGTCCATGTCCAAACGGCTGGGGATTGAAGAAGGCACCGCGCTGCCGCGCCCGATCATCGAATTCTACTACAAGGATGACGCACTGGGTGATCCGCTGGTGACCGAGGACCAGATCCTCGCCTTCAACTGGGCCAGCCATCAGGATCTCGATGACATGGTGGCCCTCGCCGTGCGGGTGAATGATTTCCTGTCGGGTGTGATGCTGGCCGTGGGCATCAGGTTGATCGATTTCAAGATCGAGATCGGGCGGCAATTTGACGGCGACATGCAGCGGCTGGTCGTGGCCGATGAGATCAGCCCGGACAGTTGCCGGTTATGGGATGTCAAGACCGGCCAGAAACTTGACAAGGATGTGTTCCGCCGCGATCTGGGCGATCTGGCCGATGCCTATTCGGAAGTCGCGCGGCGGCTGGGGGTGATGCCGAAATCACCGACCCCGATCACCCGACCCAAATTGATGAACTGAGAAAGGCGCGTTTGACCATGAAGTATCGTGTATTTGTGATGCTGAAATCAGGAGTCCTTGACCCGCAGGGCGAAGCGATCCGGCATGCGCTGGGATCGCTGGGATTTGAGGGGGTCAATGCGGTCCGGCAAGGCAAGATGATCGAGCTGGATCTGGCCGAAACCGATGCTGCCAAGGCCGAAGAGGCCGCACGCCGGATGTGCGAGCAGCTTCTGGCCAATACAGTGATCGAAAGCTACCGGGTCGAGCCTGCCTGAAAACGCTTCGTGATGCCGCATCAGGCCGATTGACGCGGGGCACGCGGCGGGGCAGCATCTTTCCTTGAACATGTGCAGGGAGGGATGGCATGCGCGCAGCAGTTCTGAGAGAATTCCGCAAGGATCTTCACATCGAGCAGGTGGCGGATCCGGCTTGCGAGGAAGATGGCGTGGTGCTGCGCACCATGGCTTGCGGGATTTGCCGGTCGGACTGGCATGGCTGGATCGGCCATCACCCGCGCGTGAAGCCGGGGCAGATCCCGGGGCATGAATATTGCGGCGAAGTGATCGAGGCCGGGCCGCGCTCGGGCTGGGCGGTGGGCGATCTGGTGATCGCACCGTTCATTCTGGCCTGTGGGTCCTGCCCGTCCTGTCGCTCGGGGGCATCGAATACCTGCCCCGATCAGCGCCTGCCGGGATTTGTCGAACCCGGCGCTTTCGCCGAATATATCAGCGTGCCGCATGCCCATAACCTTGCGCGGCTGCCTGCGGGCATGTCGCCAGTGCTGGCCGCAGGCTTGGGCTGTCGGGTGACAACGGCGTTTCATGCGCTCACCGACCGCGCGGCGCTGCGCCCCGGCGAGTGGCTGGCCGTGCATGGCACTGGCGGGATCGGGCTGGCGACGCTTATTCTGGGCCGTGCGCTCGGCGCGCGGGTGATCGCGGTCGATGTCGTGCCCGAGAAGCTGGCGCATGCGCTGTCGCTGGGGGCGGATATCGCTCTGGATGCACGCGACGGCGATGTGTCGGAGGCGATCCGCGATCTGACCGGGGGCGGCGCGCATGTCTCGGTCGAAGCACTTGGGATTGCGCAGACGGCCAATGCCTCGCTGCGCTGCCTGCGCGCTTTGGGGCGGCATGTGCAGATCGGGCTGCCTTCGGGGCCGCATGCGCAGATGCAGATCGACATGAGTGTGATCTATCAGAAGAACCTCGCCATGTTCGGCACGCGGGGCATGCCTGCGCATAAATACCCCTCGCTGCTGGCGATGATCGAGGCGGGGCTGGTGGATTTCATGCCGATGATCGCGCGCGAAGTGGCGTTGTCGCAGGCCGGGGCGGAACTGGCGCTGTTTGACGGGCCGATGGCGCCCGGTGTGGCGGTGATTTCGGATTTTGCCGCATAAGAGGGGGGCGCTGCCCCCCGTCGCCTGCGGCGCCGCCCCCCGGAGTATTTGAGGCAAGATGAAACAGGGGGGCGGGTTTTCCCTTTGCGCCGCCTGTGCTTTCGCGGTATGGCCAGCGCGAAGGATCTCTAGTGGGAGTGCTGCATGATGAAAGCGGCTGTCATCACCTTTCCCGGATCGAATTGCGACCGTGATCTGGCCACGGCTTTCGAGCAGGCCGGGGCTGAGGTCGCGCGGGTCTGGCACAAGGACACGAGCCTGCCTGAAGGCACGGATATCGTGGGCATTCCCGGCGGGTTCAGCTATGGTGATTATCTGCGTTGTGGTGCAATTGCGGCGCGCGCGCCCATCGGCAAGGCGGTGGTGGCACATGCCGGGCGCGGCGGGCATGTCCTGGGCATCTGCAACGGGTTTCAGGTACTGGTGGAGATGGGGATTCTGCCCGGCGCGCTGCTGCGCAATGCCCGGCTGAAATATATCTGCCGCACGGTCGGGCTAAAGGTCGAGACCAGCGCCAGCGCCTTTACGGCGGGCTATGCGGTCGGGGCCAAGTTGCAGGTGCCGATTGCGCATCATGATGGCAATTACATGGCCGATCCCGAGACGCTTTCGCGGCTGGAAGGCGAGGGGCGGGTGGCGTTTCGCTATCTGGACAACCCCAATGGATCCATGAAGGATATTGCAGGGATCCTGTCGGAAAACCGCCGCGTGCTGGGCATGATGCCGCATCCCGAGCGCGCGATATCCCCCTTGCAGGGCAGTGCGGACGGGCGCGCGATGTTTGACGGGCTGATGAGCGCCTTTGCGCCCGCGTAAGCTGCGCGACCGGGCAGCAGGCTTGAGCGGGTCGGGCAATGCGCCTATCCTGCGCCCCATGGTCAGACCACCCGATCTTGACAATCACCGCGCCAGCATTCTGGGCGTACCGCACTGGGGGCGGATGGTGGTGGCCGCATTGGTGTTGCTGGCGCTGGTCAGTGCCTGGTTTCTCAATGCGTTCCTGTCCGACCGGCTGGTCGAGCAGACCCGCAACCGCGCGGAATTGCGGCTGGTGCTCTATTCGGGGAATATCCAGTCGGAATTGCAGCGCAATTCCGTGGTGCCGCTCTTGCTGGCGCGCGATCCGGAACTGATCACTGCCTTGCGGGACAATTCCTTTGCCACCACATCGCAGCGCCTGATCGATCTGCAGACCGAAATCGGCGCGGCCTCGATCGAGCTGCTGGACAGTGGCGGGCGCGTGGTGGGCGCGACGGATCGCCACCAGCTGGGCAAGAATCGCAGCAGCGAGGCGATTTTTGTTGAAGCGCGCCGCGCTGCGGATACGGCCTTTCTGGTGCAGGAACTGGAGAGCGGGGGGTTCGGCTTTTCCTTCTCGCGCTCGTTGCGGCAGGGCAATGAAGTGCTGGGGGTGGTGACGGTCGCGGCCGATCTGTCGAAATTCGAGCGCAGCTGGGCGGGATTTGCCGATGCGGTGGCGCTGATGGATGCAGGCGGGCGGATCATCCTGGCCACCGAACCGCGCTGGCGGGGGCGCACGCTGGATGAAGCGCTGGCGCTGCGCGATGCGCCCTCGGCGATTGCGCGCGCGCTGCGGGCGACAGCGGACTGGGCGCAGACCCCGCCCGATGCTTTCGTGCGCGGCGAGGCGGTGCTGCAATCCGAAGTGCGGGTGCCGTTCCGGGGCTGGCGGCTGGTCAGTTTCACGCGCTACGATTCGGTGCGCGAGAGTGTGAACGGGGCGCTGGCGCTGCTTCTGACCGGATTTGCGCTGTTGCTCGCGCTGGTCTTCTACATCCTGAGCCGCCGCGCCTGGTTGCAATCAGCCGCGTTTCAGCAGGAATCGGACGACCTGCGCGCGCTCAATGCGCGATTGCAGCGCGAGATTGCGGCGCGGGTGCGGATGCAGAAGGATCTGGCGGTGGCCGAGCAGACGCTCGCGCAAAGCTCGAAACTGGCGTCCCTGGGCGAGATGTCGGCCTCGGTCAGCCATGAGCTGAACCAGCCGCTTGCCGCGATGAAGACCTATCTGGCCGGGGCGCGTCTGCTCCTGCGCGCCAAACGCAGCGATGAGGCGCTGGCCTCGTTCCAGCGCATTGATGATCTGATCGACCGCATGGGCACGATCGCGCGCACGCTGAAATCCTTTGCCCGCAAGGGCGGCGAGGCCTTCGCGCCCATCGATCTGCGCACCTGTCTGGCCGATGCGCTGACCATGATGGAGCCGATGCTGCGCGACAGCCGGGTTCTGGTGGTGCGCACGGTCCCGCCCGAGCCAGTGATGATCATGGGCGATTCGGTCCGGGTCGAACAGGTGATCCTCAATCTGGTGCGTAATGCGGTGGATGCAACGCGCGGGTCGAACAGCCCGCAGATCGATGTGATCATCAGCCAGGGCGAAACCGCCAAGCTGAGCGTGCGCGACAATGGCGAGGGGATCCGCGATATCGGCAGCATGTTCGAGCCGTTCTATACCACCAAGCCTGCGGGCAAGGGCGTGGGGCTGGGGCTTGCGATTTCCTCGGGTATCGTCAAGGATCATGGCGGGCGGCTGACAGCGGTGAATGTGCCCGAGGGGGGCGCGTTGTTCGAAGCTGCGTTCCCGCGCTACGGGATGCAGCTTGATGCGGCCGAGTAACGTGGTTTTGCGCATATCGCGGTTGTATGCGTGCCGGTTTCCGGGCCAATGGCCGTTGTGAAAGTCAGAGGAAGTGCCGTCATGAGCCATCAGATGCGCGTTGCGATTGTCGATGATGAACAGGATATGCGCCAGTCGATCAGCCAGTGGCTGGCGCTGTCGGGCTTTGCCACCGAGACCTATGCCGACGGGCAGGAAGCGCTGGCAGGCATCGGTGCGGATTTTCCCGGTGTGGTGATCACCGATATCCGCATGCCCAATGTCGACGGGATGACGCTGCTGAAAAAGCTGGTGGCGCTTGACAGCACCATCCCGGTGATCATGATCACCGGCCATGGCGATGTGCCCATCGCGGTCGAGGCGATGCGGCTCGGGGCGTTTGATTTCCTCGAAAAGCCGTTCAACCCCGAAAAGATGATGGCGCTGGCCGAAAAAGCGGTGAAGAAGC
The DNA here is from genome assembly GCA_007118445.1 of Natronohydrobacter sp. GTDB lineage: Bacteria > Pseudomonadota > Alphaproteobacteria > Rhodobacterales > Rhodobacteraceae > Roseinatronobacter. The sequence goes on along the minus strand of SKRP01000248.1, from coordinate 7,596 downwards.
GCTCGCTTGCGCTGGAAGCGCGCGCCTTGCGCAGCGAACTGGCCGATGGCAGCACGATCATGAAACGGCTGGTCGGCGCGTCGGATGTGATGCAGCGGCTGCGCGAGGATATTCTCGATATCGGACAGGCCGACGGGCATGTGCTGATCGATGGCGAAACCGGCACTGGCAAGACGCTGGTGGCCCATGCGCTGCATGCGGTGGGGTCGCATGCCGGGCGCAAGCTGGTGACGATCAGCTGTGCGGGGCTGTCCGATGAGGTGCTGGCCGCCCGGCTGTTCGGCCCGTCAGAGGATATTCCCGGCAAGCCGCTGGTCGAGGAAGGGCGCGGCGGCACGCTGGTGCTGGAAGATATCGAAAGCCTGTCAGAGGCGATGCAGGGGCGGATTCTGGGGCTGATCAACGATCTGGGCACGCCGCCCGAGACGCGGATCATCGCTGTGTGCAACACCCATCGCGCCGATCAGACGATCGAGGATGCGCTGCGCCCTGATCTCTATTTCCGGCTGAGCGCGCACAAGATCACCCTGCCGCCGCTGCGGATGCGCGGCGAGGATATTCTGGCGTTGTTCAATTCCTGTCTGGAACGATTCGCCGAGGAATATGGCTGCGCGGTGCCTGAAGTGTCGATGCCGGAAGCCGCGCAACTGCTGCAGGCCCCCTGGCCGGGCAATGTGCGCCAACTGGTCAATATCGCCGAACGCGCGGTGCTGCAGAGCCGCCGCGAAGAAGGCGCGCTGATGTCGCTGATCATGGCCGATAACGAGGCCACGAATGAAGCGCTGACGACTGAGGGCAAGCCGTTGAAAGAACATGTCGAGGCGTTCGAGCGGATGCTGATCGACAATACGATGAAGCGGCATCGGGGCTCGATCACGGCGGTCATGGAAGAGCTGCGCCTGCCGCGCCGGACATTGAACGAGAAGATGGCAAAATACGGGCTGGTGCGCGGCGATTACGTCTGAGCGGGTTTTCCGCGCGCAATGCCGGTGTGACAGGGCGCTTGCGCGGGATGCATGTCCGGTGGGCAGGAAGGGGGGCGCTGCCCCCCGGACCCCCCGGAGTATTTTGGGCAAGATGAAACCCGGAGCAGGGCCTGCAGATCAGAATCTGGCTTGTGTGACGGTTCTGATGGCGCGGCGCTGGCGCTCGCGGGTCGCGCGCATGCCGGTTTCTGGTCAGATTTCTTCACATGCGTAAAAACAGGATTGTATTTTCCTGCATTTCCCCGCAATGTCGGCATGTAAGGGTGTGTCGTGTGCAAATGCGATGGCCCGAACGGATTTCGCTGCCGGGGCTGACGGGCGCTCACCGCCCTCGCGTCGCCCCGCGACAGATGGAGTGGCCGCAAGGCCGAGCCGCCCGAGACGACTGTTCCAGCCATCCGGGCAAATGAATGAACCGCGCTGCATGAGACGTGCAGGGCAACAGGAAACACGATGACCGCTCAGACGCGCAGACTGCCCCGCACGTTGACAAGGCCCGGCCTTGTGCATCCGGGTATATGCAGCGCGCGCAACGGGCCGGCATCTTCTCAGACAAGTCACGCTCGCGCCCGCTCTCATGCCTGGTTGCCCTGTCCTTCGGGACCGGCAGCCGCATCATGGGCGGGCAGGGGGCGCGCAATGGATTTCAATGGCACAGAAAATGCTGATCGATGCCACGCATGCGGAAGAAACCCGCGTGGTCGTGGTGGATGGAAACAAGCTCGAGGAATTTGATTTCGAGACCGCCGCGCGGCGGCAGCTCGCGGGCAATATCTACCTGGCAAAGGTAACACGGGTCGAGCCGTCGCTGCAGGCGGCATTCGTGGATTATGGCGGAAACCGGCACGGGTTTCTTGCCTTCAATGAAATCCACCCTGACTACTACCAGATCCCGGCGGCTGACCGGGCGGCTCTTCTGGAAGAAGAGCGCGCTCTGGCCGATGATCCGGAAGAAGAGATTGCGAAACCCGCGCCGCGCGCGCAGGGCGTCAAGACTGTGCAGCGCGCGTCAAACCGGCGCAAGCCTGGCCCCAGACCCGAGCGCGCCAGCGCACCGGATCAGGTCGAGAGCCGTGACATCAGCGGGATGGATATTGTCGAGCCCGACGGGGACGACACCGATGATGTGATCGAAGGTTTTTCGATACCGGCTGATGCTTCTGTCGCGCAGGCTGATGCCGGGTCGGCGGCAGATGAAGAGACCGCGTCTGACGCGGAACCGGCCGAAACAGCACAGACCGAGGTCGTGTCTGCATCTGATGGCGCGGAACTGCAGGACCCTGCACCGACGCCGGGTGCTGATCAGGATGAACCCTACAGCGCCGCTGACCATGCGACCGAGATTGATGACCGGATCGAAGCTGTCTCGGATGGGGAGCAGGCCGAGGATATCCGCCCGCGCCGCAAACCCCGGATGAAGCGCTACAAGATCCAGGAAGTGATCAAGGTTCGCCAGATCATGCTGGTGCAGGTGGTCAAGGAAGAGCGCGGCAACAAGGGCGCGGCGCTGACCACCTATCTGTCGCTTGCCGGGCGCTACTGCGTGCTGATGCCCAATACGGCCCGCGGTGGCGGGATCAGCCGCAAGATCACCAATGCCAGCGACCGCGCCAAGCTGAAGGCCATTGCAGGCGAAATCAAGGTTCCCGAGGGTGCGGGGCTGATTATCCGCACTGCCGGTGCGCAGCGCACCAAGGCCGAGATCAAGCGCGATTACGAGTATCTGCTGCGGCTTTGGGAACAGATTCGTGATCTGACGCTGAAATCCATCGCACCGACTCCGATCTATGAAGAGGGCGATCTGATCAAGCGGTCGATCCGTGACTTGTACAGCAAGAATATCGACGAGGTGCTGGTCGAGGGCGAGGCGGGGTATCGCACCGCCAAGGACTTCATGAAGATGATCATGCCGTCCCATGCCCGCAATGTGAAATCCTATACCGACCCGATGCCGCTATTCGCGCGCTATCAGGTCGAAACCACGCTGGCGGGCATGTTCAACCCGACTGTGCAATTACCCTCGGGTGGCTATATCGTGATCGGGATCACGGAAGCACTGGTCGCGATCGACATCAATTCGGGGCGGGCGACTCGCGAAGGCTCGATCGAGGATACGGCGGTAAAGACCAATCTCGAAGCGGCCGCAGAGATTGCGCGGCAGTTGCGCCTGCGCGATCTGGCCGGGCTGATCGTCATCGACTTCATCGACATGGAAGAGCGCAAGAATAACGCGGCTGTCGAGAAGATGCTGAAAGACAAGCTGAAAAACGACCGCGCGCGGATTCAGGTCGGGCGGATTTCGGGTTTCGGCCTGTTGGAGATGAGCCGCCAGCGCTTGCGTCCGGGGATGTTGGAAGCCACCACACAACCTTGCCCGCATTGCCATGGCACGGGCCTGATCCGGTCGGATGACAGCATGGGCCTGTCGGTGCTGCGCCAGATCGAGGAAGAAGGCACGCGCGGAAAGTCGCGCGAAGTGCTGGTGCGCGCGCCTGCGGCGGTGGTGAATTTCATCATCAACCAGAAGCGCGAGCATCTGGCGCAGATCGAGGCGCGCTATGGCATGGCGGTGCGGCTGGAAGCCGATCCGCGCATGGTCAGCCCGGATTTCGAGATCGAGAAATTCAAGACCGCAACACGGGTGCCGGTTGCCGCCAGCGAGGTGGTTTCGATCAGCACCACCATGATGCCTGATCTGGAGGAAGAGCAGGAGGTCACGGTGCCTGAGGCCGAACAGCCCGCGGCTGTCGCGCCTGCTGATGTGCAGGATATCCCGCAGGGCGAGGGTGACGGTGGTCCGCGCAAGAAGCGGCGGCGGCGCAGGCGGCGGCGCGGTGGCGGGCAGAACGGGGCTGGAGAGGATCATTCGCAGGAAGCCGCGTCGACCGACCGGACCGATCTGTCGCCCGACAGCGATGTCGGGTCAGCCGCGCCGGTCGCAGCATCAGAGAAGGGCGCGGAAACGGGTCGGATCGGTGCTGAAACCGGCGGCGAAGCCGACACTGCGCCCGATGTCAGGGAGCCCCGCGTCGATCCTGTTGAGGCTGAAACGCCCGTTGAGGTTGTGCCTGCGCCGAAAGCGGCCCCGGCCCGGTCACGGCGCAAAACTGGCTCTGCGATACCAGCGCAAACAGAGGCCAGCGATACAGCACCTGCTGCGGTCGCGACTGCAACCGAGACAGAGGCAGAAGCGACAGCGCAGAGTGACGCGGCCGCGATCGCGTCAGAGCCTCCGGCTCGTGATCCTGCAGAGGCTGTCAGCCCTGCCGGGCAGCAGGAGGACGGCGTGGTTCGTGACAAGGCATCAGAGGCATCAGAGGCAGGCCCCGATGCAACGCCCAGGACGGATGCGCAGGCAGGGGCAGAGGTCGCTGCAGCCGGGACCGTGCCCGATGCGCAGACAGAGGCACAGGCACCCGCAACGGAAACAGAGACAGCCGCGTCTGCCGGAATGGACGCAGCAGCAGCGCCCGCGACCGCGGCGCCCGCCGAGATGGCAACGGCTGCGGCAGGGTCGGACAGGGCGATTGTGAGCGACAGTCCGATGCCGGTGGCCGCAGATGATATCACTGTCGCTGATGATGCCGAAACCTCCGTGACCGAAACTGTGGCAGCGCCCGCGCCAGCTGCATCCGGGTCCGGAAATGAACGCGAAGAAAGCGACGACAGGCCGGAATCCGGAGCCCGGCCCAAGCGCAGCGGCTGGTGGTCCGCGCGCGGCTGACCGAACTGAGGGGGCATATGCGCTGCGACATGTTCCCGCAGACCACGCAATAGTGACGCCGGATCAGGTGACGATCCGGCGTCACTGTCGTATCTGAAGCAACAAAGATCACGGAGCAGGCAGGGGCGATGTTCGGAATTGATGTCTTTGATGCAGGGTTGATGGCCGCATTGTTCATCGCCTTCGGGGCCGGGATCCTGTCTTTCCTGTCACCTTGCGTGCTGCCCATCGTGCCGCCCTATCTGGCCTATATGGGCGGGATTTCCATGCAGGAGTTGCGCGAGGAGGGCCATGCCTCGCGCCGCGCCATCCTGCCTGCGTTGTTTTTCTTCATGGGGCTGTCGACGGTTTTTCTGCTTCTGGGCTTCACGGCCTCGACGATGGGGCATCTGTTCCTGCGCAATGCGGAACTGTTCGGCCAGATTGCAGGCGTGGTGGTGATCATCTTCGGGGTGCATTTTCTGGGGCTGTTCCGCATCCCCTTTCTGATGCGCGAGGCGCGGCTGGATGCAGGCGACCGGGGCGGATCGGCCTTTGGCGCTTATATTCTTGGACTGGCCTTTGCCTTTGGCTGGACGCCCTGTATCGGGCCGGTTCTGGGCGCGATCCTGACCATGGCCGCGACCGATGCCACAGTGACGCGCGGCACGGCCATGTTGGGGGTCTATGCGCTGGGGCTGGGGCTGCCGTTTCTGCTGGCCGCTGTTTTCGTGCAGCGGTCCATGGGGCTGATGAACCGGCTGAAACCTCATATGAGTGTGATCGAGAAAGCGATGGGCGTGCTGTTGATCGCGGTCGGGATTGCGCTGGTCACAGGGGCGTTTTCGGCCTTCAGCTGGTGGCTGCTGGAGACTTTCCCCGTGATGCAGAATATTGGCTGAAACGGGGTATTGAGTATTTTTGGCAAGATGAAGACAGCTTAGCGCAGACCCAGATCGGCCAGGGCGGCGTCCAGTTCCGGGGGCAGGGTGTCATCGCCTGCACGCGCTTTCGGCAGGTCAGGGGGCGCGTCCTTCGGGGCCAAATAGCGCCAGCCCTGAAACGGGCGTTTGGGGGCCGCAGCAGTGCGGATGACAGGTGGGTCAAGCACGATGCCGCAGCGGGTGATCCCATTGCCGCCCGGCACCTCGTCGAGCCGCAGGATGCGCTGGCGGGCGAGCAGATTTCCCTTGAACACCCAGTAGAGTGATCCGCCGTTGAGGATTTCCTGCGCACGTTTGGGCCACATGCGGGTGACATGGCGCGGCAGCCCGTCCGGGCCCAGCGCGCGCGGGTCGCGTTGCCAGCGGATCAGATCCTCGACCTGTTCGGCACCGACGCAGAGTTTGACAAGATGCACAATGCTCATGGCGGGGTTATAGCGGGCCTGCGCGGCGCGGCAAGGCCGTTGACCGAAGCGCGCGCGCGGCTTATCTTGGGGGCTTCGCTGCGACGCCCCCAAAGGATATGCGCCATGAGCCGTTTTGCTGCCCCGATTGCCGAACAGATCTGGGACATGAAATACCGTCTGAAAGCCGCGGATGGCACTGTGCTGGATCAGACTGTCGAGGATAGCTGGCGGCGCATCGCACGCGCTCTGGCGGCAGTGGAGGATGCGCCCGAGCTTTGGGAAGAGCGGTTTTATGCAGCACTTGAAGATTTCAAATTCCTGCCTGCGGGCCGGATCACCGCCGGGGCCGGGACCGGGCGGTCGGTCACGTTGTTCAACTGTTTCGTGATGGGCACGATCCCCGATTCGATGGGCGGCATTTTCGAGATGCTGAAAGAGGCAGCACTTACCATGCAGCAGGGCGGCGGGATCGGCTATGATTTCTCGACCATCCGGCCCAGGGGCGCGCCGGTGGAGGGGGTGGCAGCGGATGCCTCTGGCCCCTTGTCCTTCATGGATGTCTGGGATGCGATGTGCCGCACGATCATGTCGGCGGGGTCGCGCCGGGGCGCGATGATGGCGACCATGCGCTGTGATCACCCTGATATCGAGGCGTTCATCGCGGCCAAGCAGGATGCAGCGCGGCTGCGCATGTTCAACCTCTCGGTGCTGGTGACGGACCCGTTCATGGAGGCGGTGAAGGCTGACGGGCCCTGGGATCTGGTCTTTGAGGGCAAGGTTTATCAGACGGTCCAGGCGCGCGATCTGTGGAACCGGATCATGCGCGCGACCTATGATTATGCGGAACCCGGTGTGATTTTCATCGACCGGATCAATTCTGCCAATAACCTGCATTACTGCGAGACGATTGCCGCGACGAATCCTTGCGGGGAGCAGCCCTTGCCGCCCTATGGCGCGTGCCTGCTGGGTTCGGTGAACCTTGCGCGGCTGGTTGTCGATCCGTTCGGGCCGGGGGCGCGGCTGGACAGGGACGCGCTCGACGATCTGGTGCGGGTCGCGGTTCGGATGATGGATAATGTGGTCGATACCAGCCGCTTCCCGCTCGACGCGCAGGCCCAGGAAGCGCAGGCCAAGCGGCGCATCGGACTTGGCGTCACGGGGCTGGCGGATGCGCTGCTGATGGTGGGCTTGCGCTATGGATCGGATGCGGCCGTCGCGCAGCTGGACGATTGGATGCGCCGCATTGCGCGGGCGGCTTATCTGGCCAGCGTTGATCTCGCGCGCGAAAAAGGGGCGTTTCCGCTGTTTGAGGCGGATGGCTTCCTGGGCTCGGCCAATATGCAGGCCATGGATGAAGACCTGCGCGACGCGATCCGCGCGCATGGTATCCGCAATGCGCTGCTTACCTCGATCGCGCCTACCGGCACGATCAGCCTCTATGCGGGCAATGTCAGTTCCGGGATCGAGCCGGTCTTTGCCTATGAATATACCCGCAAGGTGCTGCAGAAGGACGGGTCGCGGACGGATGAGACCGTCGAGGATTACGCGGTGCGGCT
>SKRP01000118.1 GCA_007118445.1 Natronohydrobacter sp. | reverse complement strand
TTCGTCTTCATGTTCGTCGATGCCTCGACCTTCTTCTTCATCATCGCGGCGGGGGCCTTCATCAGCTGGGTCGTCTGCATGATCTGGCTGAAGGAACCCGAGGGCGGATTCGGAGATGAATATGTCATCTCTTCGGTGGACCGCGAGATTGCTCGCGAGGCGGCCGAGAAGAAGGCGCTGGATGCCGAGGTCGCTGCAATCTTCGCAGAGTCCGAAATGGTCGAAGTGACCCAGCGCGGCACCGGTGGACTGCAACTGAAGGCAAAATTCGCCTCTGTCGATGATCTGCGCGCCGCGCTCGACCGGCTGGATCGCGGCAAGTCGCAACCGGCTGAATAACATTCAAAATCTGGTTCGGCATAGGCCGGGCCAGCCAGGACACGGCCCTGCAAGGCACTGACGCTGATCAGTCGCACCGGCCCCAGGAAGGACAGAAAAAATGGCCAAGGATATGGAAAAATGGGACGTCGAAGATCAGACGTTCTGGGAACAGACGGGAAAGGGGGTGGCCAATCGCAACCTCTGGATCTCGATCCCCAACCTGCTATGCGGTTTTGCCGTCTGGCTGATGTGGGGCATGATCACGGTTCAGATGCTGAATGCAGGATTCCCGTTCACGCAGGCTGAGCTCTTCACTCTGACAGCGATTGCCGGTCTGACCGGCGCGACCCTGCGTATTCCCGCATCCTTCATGATCCGCATCGCGGGCGGGCGCAACACGGTCTTTCTGACCACCGCGCTCCTGATCCCGCCGGCGTTGCTGACGGGGCTGTTCCTGCAAGACCCGAACACGCCCTTGTGGAAGTTCCAGTTGGCCGCGCTGCTCTCGGGCATCGGTGGTGGTAACTTCGCCGCCTCGATGAGCAATATCAGCACCTTTTTTCCCCGCCGCCAGCAGGGTCTGGCGCTGGGGCTGAATGCGGGTCTGGGCAATTTCGGCGTGACCACGATGCAGATCCTGATCCCGACGGTGATGACCATCGGCATCTTCGGCGCCATTGCCGGTGATCCCATCGCGCTGATCCGCGACAGTGGCACGCTGATCGGCCGGATCGAGGCCGGAACGCCCACCTATATCCAGAACGCAGGTTTCATCTGGGCGGCGATCCTGATCCCGTTGGTAACCATCGCCTGGTTCGGGATGAACAACCTCAAGCCGCTCTCGCCCGACATGACCGGCACAGCAAGCTCTTTCGGCAAGATTCTGGGCCTCTATGGTGTCGGTTTCGTGACGTCGGTGATCGGGCTGTATCTGTATCTGCCCGCGCCGTCGGGTCTGGGCCTGCTCAACCCCTTTGTGGCCGTGCTGTTGATCTGTGTCGCGACGCTGGTGGCCTTGCGCCTGATCCCCGGTCGCGTCGGCAAAGGCATGGGGGCGCAATTCACCATCTTCAGGGACAAGCACACCTGGGCGCTGACCATCCTCTATATCCTGACTTTCGGATCGTTCATCGGCTTCTCGATGGCGCTGCCGCTGGGCATCACGGTGATCTTCGGCTTCACCACTGTCGAGGTGGACGGCGTGATGCAGCGTGTCGCCAACCCCAATGCGCCAAGCGCGCTGACTTATGCCTGGATCGGCCCCTTCATCGGCGCGCTGATCCGTCCGCCCGGTGGCTGGTTGTCTGACAAGTTCGGCGGCTCGATCGTCACGCAATGGATCGCAGCGGTGATGGTCATTGCCTCGGCTGCTGTGGGGTATGTGATGATGCTGGCCTATCAGTCGCAGACGCCGGAACAGTATTTCTTCATCTTCCTCGTGCTGTTCATCATCATCTTTGCGGCCACGGGCATCGGCAATGGCTCCACCTTCCGCACCATCGGCGTGATCTATAACCGCGAACAGGCAGGCCCGGTGCTGGGCTGGACTTCGGCTGTGGCAGCTTACGGTGCTTTTGTCGCCCCCATCGTGATCGGTGGCCAGGTGCGCGGCGGCACCCCGGAAAACGCGATGTATGGCTTTGCCGTGTTCTACGCGCTCTGCCTGATCCTGAACTGGTGGTTCTACCTGCGACCCGGCGCCTATGTGAAAAACCCCTGAAAATGTGCGGGCGTGCGGCATCCCTCGCGCGCCCCCTCCCTCGAAACCCAAGGAACGGAGACAGCAATGAGCCATCTTCTTGACCGGCTGAACTTTCTGAAGAGCGTGCGTAAGGACACGTTCTCGGACGGGCACGGCCAGACCACGACCGAGAACCGCGACTGGGAAGACACCTATCGCAAGCGCTGGCAGCACGACAAGATTGTGCGCTCGACCCATGGGGTGAACTGCACCGGATCGTGCTCGTGGAAGATTTACGTCAAATCGGGCATCGTGACCTGGGAGACCCAGCAGACCGATTATCCGCGCACGCGTCCTGATCTGCCCAACCACGAACCGCGCGGCTGTGCCCGTGGGGCAAGCTATAGCTGGTATCTCTATTCGGCCAACCGCGTGAAAACCCCGCTTGTGCGCGGCGCGCTGATGCGGCTGTGGCGTGAAAAGCGCCGCACAATGACGCCGGTGCAGGCATGGACCGCGATCCAGAAAGACCCGGTCGCCCGCGCCAGCTACACCCGCAAGCGCGGGACAGGCGGTTTCGTGCGCGCCACATGGGACGAAGTCACCGAGATGACGGCAGCGGCCAATGCCTACACCGCCAAGGAATATGGCCCTGACCGCGTGTTCGGTTTCTCACCCATCCCGGCCATGTCGATGGTCAGCTATGCGGCTGGTTCGCGCTATCTGTCGCTTCTGGGCGGCACATGCATGAGCTTTTATGACTGGTATTGCGACCTGCCGCCCGCGTCCCCCATGACATGGGGCGAACAGACCGACGTGCCGGAATCGGCGGATTGGTATAATGCGGGCTATCTGCTGCTCTGGGGCTCGAACGTGCCGCAGACGCGCACGCCGGACGCGCATTTCTACACCGAAGCGCGCTACCGTGGCACCAAATCCGCTGTCATCTGCCCCGACTATTCAGAGGCCGCGAAATTCGGCGATGTCTGGCTGAATGCCAAACAGGGCACGGATGCCGCCCTTGGGATGGCTTTCGGGCATGTCATCCTGCGCGAGTTCCATCTGGATCGTCAGGTGCCGTATTTCGAGGAATATACCCGCAAATACAGCGACATGCCGATGCTGGTCCGTCTGGACAAAAAGGGTGACAGCTACATTCCGGGCCGCCAGCTGCGCGCCAGCGATCTGGATGGGGCCTTGGGCGAAGAGAACAACCCCGAATGGAAGACCATCTGCATTGATGAAAACTCGGGCCAACTGGTCGCGCCCAATGGCTCGATCGGCTTCCGCTGGGGTGAGCAGGGCATGTGGAACCTTGAGGAAAAGGCGAAGGGCGCAGAGATCACGCCCAAGCTGTCGCTGATCCTTGACGCGGATCGCGATGATGTCGTGGGCGTTGATTTCCCCTATTTCGGCGGCATGGCGACCGGCCAGTGGGAGAATGACGCACGCGGAGATGTGCTGACGCGCAACGTGCCGGTCAGAAAAATCACGCTTGCCGACGGCTCGGAAGCGCTGGTGACAACGGTGTTCGATCTGTTCTGCGCCAATTACAGCCTGGATCGTGGTCTGGGTGGCGATCACGTCACCGATGACTATAACGCCGATGTGCCCTTCACCCCCGCATGGGCCGAGAAGATCACAGGCGTCAGCCGCGACAAGATCATCCAGGTGGCGCGGGAATTCGCGGACAATGCCGAGAAGACCAATGGCAAATCCATGGTCATCATCGGTGCAGCGATGAACCACTGGTATCACATGGACATGAACTACCGCGCGGTCATCAACATGCTGGTGATGTGCGGTTGTGTGGGCCAGTCTGGCGGTGGCTGGGCGCATTATGTGGGGCAGGAAAAGCTGCGTCCGCAAACGGGCTGGACGGCGCTGGCCTTCGCGCTCGACTGGGCGCGCCCGCCACGGCACATGAACTCGACCTCTGCATGGTATGCGCATACCGACCAGTGGCGCTACGAGACGGTGACGGCAAAAGACATATTGTCGCCGACAGCGCCCGAAGGCGATTGGGAGAACCTGAGCCTGATCGACTACAACATCCGGTCAGAGCGGATGGGCTGGCTGCCCTCTGCACCGCAGCTGAAAACCAACCCGTTGAAAGTTGGCGCGGCGGCGAAGGCGGCGGGCCAGGATATCCCAGCTTATGTGGCCGAGCAGTTGAAGGCGGGCACGCTGGAGATGTCCTGCGAGGACCCGGATGCGCCGGAAAACTGGCCGCGCAACCTGTTCGTATGGCGCTCGAACCTGCTGGGGTCATCTGGCAAGGGGCATGAGTATTTCCTCAAGCACCTCTTGGGCACCAGTCATGGCGTGCAAGGCAAGGATCTGGGGCAGGAAGGCCGCCAGAAGCCTGTGGAGGCGAAATGGCATGATGAAGCGCCAGAAGGGAAACTTGACCTGCTGGTGACCATCGACTTCCGCATGTCCACGACCGCTGTGTATGCCGACATCGTCATGCCAACAGCAAGCTGGTATGAAAAGGACGATCTGAACACCTCGGACATGCACCCGTTCATCCACCCGCTGCAAGCGGCGGTCGATCCGGCTTACGAGTCAAAAACCGACTGGGAAATCTTCAAGGCGATTGCCAAGAAGTTCTCCGAAGTCGCGCCGGAAATTCTGGGTGTGGAAACCGATGTGGTGCAACTGCCCTTGCAGCATGACAGCCCCGGCGAACTGGCGCAGCCATTTGTGCAGGACTGGAAGCGCGGCGACTGCGATCTGATCCCCGGCAAGACGGCACCGGCCTATATTGCTGTGGAACGCGACTACCCGAACCTTCACGCCCGCTTCACAGCACTTGGGCCGCTGATGGAAAAGGTCGGCAATGGCGGCAAGGGCATCGCTTGGGACACCAAGACCGAAGTCCACCACCTGAAGGCGCTGAACGGCACCCATACCGATGGGCCGACCAAGGGCATGGCCAAGATCGACACGGCGATTGACGCTTGCGAGGT
>SKRP01000053.1 GCA_007118445.1 Natronohydrobacter sp. | reverse complement strand
TGCGCCGACACCGGCCCCAAGCCCGACCCCGGAACCTGCCCGAGAGCCCGCCGCGCCGCCCAGCGACGCGATTGCCGAGGCGCTGGCCGCAGCGCTGGCCGGTGGCGATACCAGTGGCCCCGGCCCGACCAGCAGCGCGGGCGGGCTGAGCGCGTCGGAAGCCGATGCGCTGCGCCTGGCGATCCAGTCCTGCTGGAATATCGGCGTGCTCTCGACCGATGCGCAGCAGGTCACGGTCACTGTGGCGTTTTCCATGACGCCGGCCGCCCGGCATGAACAGGGCTCGATCCGCATGGTGGGGTCTTCTGGCGGATCGGAAACTGCGATACAACAGGCATTCGAGGCGGCGCGCCGCGCCATCATCCGCTGCGAAGGCCCGGATGGCTACGGCCTGCCGCCCGAGAAATACGACGCCTGGCGCGATATCGAGATCACATTCAACCCCGAAGGCATGAGGCTCAGATGACCCGGCTGTTTCACTCTCTGTTCGCGCTGGCGCTTGTCGTCCTGACCAGTATCGCAGCCCTGCTGCCCGCGCAGGCCCAGCCGCTGCGGTTGCAGATCACCGAAGGGGTGATCGAACCCATGCCTTTCGCGGTCCCGGCCTTTGTGCCTGAAAACAGTGCAGGCGGGGCCTATGCCGAGCGCCTGTCGCGCGTCGTTGCGGCCAATCTGACCAATAGCGGGCTGTTTCGCGAAGTCCCGCCACAGGCGCATATCGCGCGGATTTCCAGCTTCGATGCGGGCGTCAGCTATTCCGACTGGCGCGCGGTCAATGTGCAGGCGCTGATCACGGGCGCGGTGCAGGTCTCGGGCAACCGCATGACCGTCAAGTTCCGCCTGTTCGATGTGCTGACCGGGCAGCAGGTGGGCGACGGGCTGCAATTTGCAGGCACGACCGACAGCTGGCGGCGCATGGCGCATAAAGTGTCGGATGCCGTCTATAGCAGGATCACCGGCGAAAGCGGCTATTTCGACAGCCGTGTGGCCTTCATCGCCGAATCCGGTCCGCGCACCAACCGCACGCGGCGGCTGGCGATCATGGATCAGGATGGCGAGAATGTGCAATTCCTGACCGATGGCCGCGCGATGGTGCTGGGGCCGCGCATGTCGAACTCGGGAGAGCGCATTCTCTATACCACTTATGAGACCGGCACGCCCCGGCTGGCGCTGATCAATACCCAGAGCGGGCAGCGTCAGTTCATTGGCGACATTCCCGGCGCGCAGGTGTTTTCGCCGCGCTTCACCCCCGATGGCAGCGGGCTGGTGTTTTCGGCGGCGCGCGGGGGTAATACCGATCTCTACCGGCTGACATTTTCCAGCGGGCAGATGCTGCAGCTGACCTCTTCGCCCTCGATCGCGACCGCGCCCAGCTTCTCGCCCGATGGCCGCCAGATCGCGTTCGAATCCGACCGCTCGGGCACCAACCAGATTTATATCATGTCCGCCAGCGGCGGCGAGGCACGGCGCATCAGCTTCGGTCAGGGCCGCTATTCCACCCCGGTCTGGTCGCCGCGCGGCGATCTGATCGCTTTCACCAAATCCCATGCCGGGCGCTTCCATATCGGCGTGATGCGCACAGACGGGTCGGAAGAGCGGCTGCTCACGGCCTCGTTCCTTGACGAAAGCCCGACCTGGGCCCCAAATGGCCGCGTCATCATGTTCACACGCGAGGCACAAGGGGGCGATCCATCCCTGTTTTCGGTCGATATCACCGGGCGCAACCTGCGCCGCGTGCCCACCCCCGGACCGGCCTCTGATCCGTCCTGGGGCCCCCTGCTGCCCTAACCCCATAAAAACAGACAACTTCCCGAGGGATAAACACTCATGACCCTGACTTCAAAAGCCTTACTCGTGCTGGCGGGCCTCGCGCTCGCGGCCTGCAACAACCCGCGCGCAGGCGGCACATTCGGTGGTGGCGGGGCTGATGGCTTCGGCAATGACGGTTTCGTCGATGCGGGTATCTCCACTGGCAATCTGGGCGACCCGAATGACCCGCGCTCGGTCGCGCATTTCCAGCAACGTATCGGCGACCGGGTGTTTTTCACCACCGACAGCTCCAGCCTGACCGCCGAAGGCCGCGCGACGCTCGATGCGCAGGCGCGCTGGCTGAATGCCAATACGCAATTCTCCATCGTGATGGAGGGCCATGCCGATGAGCGCGGCACGCGCGACTACAATATCGCGCTGGGCGAGCGCCGCGCCAATGCGGCGATGCAATATCTGATCGGTCAGGGCGTCAGCGCCAACCGGATGCGGGTTGTCAGCTACGGCAAGGATCGCCCGGTCGAGGCCTGCGCTGCGCAGCGCTGCTGGGATATCAACCGCCGCGCGGTAACGGCGATTGCCGGTGTGACGGGCTGAGCATATGTCACATCTGCGCGCGCTTTCTCTGGGGTGTCTGATCTGGGCCGGAAGTCTTGGCCCGGTGCAGGCCGATACCGTGGCCGAAATCCGCTCTGAACTCTCGGCGCTCAGTTCGGTCGTGGCCGATCTGGCGCGCGAGCTGTCCTCGGGCGGGGGCAGCAGCGCGGCGCAGATTGACGGCAGCCTGATCGACCGGGTCGAGCAGATCCGCGCGGAACTCGCGCGGCTGACCGGGCGCACGGAAGAGCTGGAATACCGGATCGGGCGGGTGATTGACGATGCCTCGAACCGGATCGGCGATCTGGAATTCCGCCTGACCGAGCTGGAAGGCGGCGATGTCTCGGCGCTCAGCCAGCGCCCGCTCGGGGGCGAGCGCCCGCGCAGCCAGGAGGCGCCCGCACCCTCGGGCGGACCGGAACTGGCGGCGGGTGAAAGCGTGGCGTTTGAAGGCGCGAAATCGCTGGCCGAAGCCGGAGATCATGACGCGGCGGCACAGGCATTGCAGGAATTTCTTGACCTCTATCCCGGCAGCCCGATGGGCGCGGAAGCCAGCCTGTTGCTGGGGGCTGCACATCGCGCGCGGGGGGCCGAACCGGAAGCCGCGCGTGCCTTTCTCAACCTCTATCTGGCCGATCCCGATGGCGCATCCGCCCCGCGCGCATTGCTGGCGCTGGGCGACAGTCTGGGACGCTTGGGCCAGAATGAAGAGGCTTGCGTGATGTTTGACGAATTGCGCAGCCGTTTTGCCGCGAGCGATGAGGCGGCCGCCGCCGCAGACCAGCGCGCGGCCCTGTCCTGCCCTTGAACGACACCTGCCTGAACAGCGCCTTTGCCCGGAGCATGGCAGCGCTGGAGCCTCCGGCGCGGCTTGGGCTTGCGGTCTCGGGCGGCGGGGATTCCATGGCGCTGATGTATCTGGCCGCCGAATGGAACGGGGCAACGCTGCAGGTCGCCACAATCAATCACGGTCTGCGCCCCGAGGCCGAGGCCGAGGCCGCCATGGTCGCGCAGGCCGCAGACAGGCTGGGCCTGCCCCATGTCACGCTGCATTGGCGGGGCTGGGACCGGCGTGGCAATCTGCAGGATCAGGCGCGGCAGGCGCGGCAGGACCTTTTGCGTGACTGGGCGCAGCGCGAAGGGTTGGGCGCGGTCATGCTGGGGCATACACGCGACGATCAGGCCGAAACACTGCTGATGCGGCTTGCGCGCGGATCGGGGGTGGATGGTCTGGCGGGCATGGCCGCGCGACGTGCAGAGGCAGGTCTGATCTGGCTGCGCCCATTGCTGGGCTGCGGCCGCACGGAATTGCGCGACTGGCTGCGCAGCAAGGGGATTTTCTGGGCCGATGACCCCAGCAACACCGATCCGCGCTTCGACCGCGTGAAGGCGCGCAATGCCCTTGCGGCACTGGATCTGAGCCCGGCGCGTCTGGCCGAAACCGCCACCCGCATGGCCGAGGCGCGCGCGGTGCTGGATCAGGCCGCGCAAGACGCCGCGCAAAGCATCGCCCGCGCACAGGCGGGCGACATCATCTTCCGCCTGCCCGCGCTTGATCTGCTGCCCGCCGAGACGCGCTTGCGCCTGCTGGCCGAGGCCCTGCGACAGATCGCCTCAAGCCCCTATCGCCCGCGTCTGAGCGCCTTGCGCGCGGCGGCAGATGCGCGGCGGGCAACCCTGCATGGCTGTTTGCTGACCCGCAGCGAAACGGAATTGCGCATCACGCGCGAGGCCAAGGCCGTGCAGGATCAGATCACCGACGCGGCCGCGCGCTGGGACAATCGCTGGCAATTCACCCCGCCCGAGGGCCAATCCGGCCTGCAGGGACTGGAAATCCGGGTGCTCGGACGCGAGGGGCTGTCGCATTGCCCTGACCGCACGGCCTGGCAGGTGCCGCGCGTCTCGCTTCTGGCCAGCCCGTCGCTCTGGCTGGGCACCGAACTGGTTGCCGCGCCGCTTGCCGGACAAGCGAACGGATGGCAGCTTGCGCCCCGTCCGTTTTCGGGCATCCTGGCCGATCTGCCCAATTCGCATTGAACGCGCCCCCATAATCGCTATGTATAGGATCAGGTTTTGCGCACCCCGCGCCACGATATGACGACGAGAGGAGACCCCCTTGGGTAACGCACGGAATTTCGCCTTCTGGATCGTGCTGTTTTTGCTGATGATCATGCTGTTCAACATGTTCAGCACCGGCCAGTCCACCAATTCGGCGCGCAGTGTCGCCTATTCCGATTTCATTTCCCGCGTGGATTCGGGCGAGGTCAGCCGCGTCACGATTGATGGCGAGCGGGTGGTTTTCGTGGGCCGTGACGGGCAGCAATACACCACTGTCCGCCCTGATGATCAGGGCCTGACCGAACGCCTGCTGGCCGCCGAGATCCCGGTCGAGGCACGCCCGCAACAGCAATCGGGCTTCCTGTCCACGCTGATGCTGTGGCTGCCTTTCTTGCTGCTGATTGGCGTGTGGATCTTCTTCATGAACCGGATGCAGGGCGGCGGGCGCGGCGGCGCGATGGGCTTTGGCAAGTCCAAGGCGAAGCTGCTGACCGAAAAGCATGGCCGTGTCACCTTTGACGATGTGGCCGGGATTGACGAAGCCAAGGACGAG
>SKRP01000247.1 GCA_007118445.1 Natronohydrobacter sp. | reverse complement strand
CTGCGCGGCGATGACCTGCCCGAGGACAGCCCGGAACTGGACCGCGCCCTGCGCCCGCAAAGCTTGGATGAGTTCATCGGCCAGCAGGAAGCGCGCGCCAATCTCAAGGTCTTCATCCAGTCCGCCCGGATGCGGGGCGAGGCGATGGACCACACGCTGTTCTATGGCCCGCCCGGACTGGGCAAGACGACGCTGGCGCAGATCATGGCGCGCGAATTGGGGGTGGGGTTCCGGATGACCTCTGGCCCGGTGCTGGCCAAGGCGGGGGATCTGGCGGCGATCCTGACCAATCTGGAAGCCCGCGATGTGCTGTTCATTGATGAGATCCACCGCATGAACCCGGCGGTCGAGGAAGTGCTCTACCCGGCGCTGGAAGACTTCCAGCTTGATCTGGTGATCGGCGAAGGGCCAGCCGCGCGCACTGTGCGCATCGAATTGCAGCCCTTCACGCTGGTGGGGGCGACAACGCGGCTGGGTTTGCTGACCACGCCCCTACGCGACCGTTTCGGCATCCCGACCCGGCTGCAATTCTACACCGAGGATGAGCTGTGCCTGATCGTTGCGCGCGGCGCGCGGCTTCTGGGGGTCAAGGCCGAAGCGGATGGCGTGCGCGAAATCGCGCGGCGCGCACGCGGCACGCCCCGGATCGCCGGACGGCTGTTGCGCCGCGTGGTGGATTTCGCGCTGGTCGAGGGCGACGGGCGGCTGACCCAGGCGCTGGCCGATAATGCGCTGACGCGGCTGGGGGTGGATCATCTGGGGCTTGACGGGGCCGACCGGCGCTATCTGCAGCTTCTGGCCGAGAATTATGGCGGCGGGCCTGTGGGCGTGGAGACCATTGCCGCCGCCCTGTCCGAATCGCGCGATGCGATCGAAGAGGTGATCGAGCCGTTTCTGCTGCAACAGGGTCTGATTGCGCGCACCCCGCGCGGGCGGATGCTGGCGGCGAAAGCCTGGGCGCATCTGGGGCTGGCCGCGCCCGCCCCGGCAGCGCAGGGGCGGTTATTCGACGAGTGATCAGAGCGCGGCAAGGATCGCGCGGGCGCGGGCGCTGTCATCATCCATCTGGGTGATCAGCGCGTCCAGACTGTCGAAACGCTGCTCGTCTCGCAGATGCTCGACCAGCGCGACCGAAAGCGCCGCGCCGTAAAGATCGCCTTTGAAATCGAAGATATAGGTTTCGATATTGGGCAGGTTCTCGCCAAACATCGGGCGCACCCCCATCGAGGCCACGCCGTGATATTTGCCATGATGCGGCCCGTCCAGCACATCGACCAGCACTGCATAGACCCCGAATCGCGGCGGGTGCAGCCCTGTGATCGACATATTCGCGGTCGGATAGCCCAGATCGCGCCCGCGTTTCGCGCCATGCAGCACCGGCCCGTCGATCCGGTGCCAATGGCCCAGCATCTGAGCGGCAACCTGCGGGCGGCCTGCGCTCAGCGCCTCGCGGATGGCGGTGGAGGAATAGACCTGCCCGCCCTGCGTGACCAGCGGCGCGACCGTGACCTGAAAGCCAAGCTCTGCGCCAAGCTGGACCAGATCCTGTGCAGTCCCCTTGCGCCCCTTTCCGAAGCAGAAATCCGCGCCGACGACGACATGGCCGATGCCCAGCCCCCCGGCAAGCACATCCTGCGCGAAATCATGCGCCGAAAGCGCGGCAAGCGCATCGGTGAAAGGCAGCTCATAAAGCCGCTCCACCCCCAGCCAGTCCAGCCGATGCGCGCGTGTCTGCGCGTTCATCAGGCGGAAGGGTGCCGCGTCAGGGTTGAAGAAAGCGCGCGGATGCGGCTCGAACGTGACAATGCCCAGCGGCATGTCGGGCCTGCGCGCAAGGTCGATGACATGCTGGTGACCCAGATGCACCCCGTCGAAATTGCCCATCGCGACAGAGGCGCCCCTGGCCGTATCAGGCAGTTCCCGCCAGTGGTGAAAATGCTGCATCTGCCCCCTGTGGGGCAGATGCCCCGGTCTCAGTCGAATTTCCGGCTTGGTGCGAGCACTGTGGCCTCGCCCTTCAGCACAACCATATCCCCCACCGAGCAGCGACATTCAAGAGCGACCCGGCGCTTGGCGTAATCGATGGTCAGCACCGTGACTTCGGCCAGAACCACATCACCGGGGCGCACCGGGGCCATGAATTTCAGGCTCTGGCCCATATAGATCGTGCCATGGCCGGGCAGTTGTTCGCCGATCACGGCCGAGATCAGACCAGCGGTCAGCATCCCATGCGCGATCCGGCCCTCGAAGATCGTATCCTGCGCGTAAGCATCGTCCAGATGCACCGGGTTGCGATCGGTCGAGACTTCGGCGAAGAGCTCGATATCGCGGTCGGTGATTTCCTTGCGCAGATAGCGCGACATGCCGATTTCCAGATCCTCGATGCAGATCGTGCCGCGCGGAAGATTGTCATTCATGCCATTGTCCAACATCTCAGCCACCCCTTCGGTAAAGCCAAATCCCGTCTTGTTGCAGTGCAGCAATACACGGTTGACGGCCATGGCGCAAGATGCCTGCGAAATAAAACTACGGATGTTGCCATAAAGTGGTAATATAATTGCGCTACAACTTGTCGCACCCTGCCGCAGACCGGGGCAGAAAAAAGCGCCGCGAACCAGGGTTCACGGCGCTTGTAACTGCACAGTGTTCCTGCGGATCAGCGCAAGCGCCCGATCGCCCATGTCGGCTGCGCGGGCTGCTTCGCCAGCCAGTCTGTCAGCTTGTCGGGGTCTGGCTGTTCGACATCCGGGCCGAAGGCGCTGGCCGCCAGCCCGCCGGTGATGAAAAGCGTGTCCATCTGCTCGCCCATACCGCCCAGAATATCCGTGCCGATGCCGTCACCGATACAGATCGTGCCATCCGCTGTCATCGGCACATGGTTTTCAGACGCGACGCGCCGGGCCAGATCGTAGATCGGCGGATGTGGCTTGCCGAAATACAGGCTCTCGCCGCCCATCTCGTCATAAAGCTGCGCCAGCGCGCCCGCGCAGAAAATCCGCGTATCGCCGTAATCCACGATGATATCGGGATTGGCGCAAAGCAGTTTCAGCCCGCGTGCCTTGGCCGACAGGAAACGGCCGCGATAATCTTCGGGGGTTTCGGTCAGTTCCTCGATCGGGCCAGTGCAGACAATACCCTCGGCGTCATCGAAACCGACCCGCTCGATGGGCGGGTGATCCGCGGCCCAGCCCGGCAATTCTGTGAAAAACCCGTCATCCTTGGGCGGACCCAGATGCCAGATCTTCTGCCCGACCGCCCCCATGATCATCGCTTCCTGCGCTGCATCGCCCGAGGTGACAATGCTGTCATAGGCATCGCGCGACAGCCCCATCTCGGCCAGCCGGTCGGCCACAGCATCGCGCGGGCGCGGGGCGTTGGTCATCAGGATCACGAACCCGCCGCGCTGTCGGAACTGCACCAACGCAGCTTCGGCCGCCGGATAGATCGCGCGCCCGTTATGCACACAGCCCCAGAGATCCACCAGCGCCAGATCATACTGACCCGAGATCTCGGCGAAAGATCCGATAAGCTGCGTCACAGGCTGAGCGCCGGAATGATCTGTTTCTTGCGGCTCATGATGCCGGGCAGCACCACAGTGTCGCCGCTGACGCTGACGCCGAAGGATTTCTCTGCCACCTGCCGGACCAGATCACCGGGCACAAGCAGCGTAGCCTCTTCGCGCAGGATATCGATCACGAAAAGCAGCACGGCATCAGCCCCGTCCTCTGCCGCGACCTGGGGCATGGCCGCAATCAGCCCGTCCTTGCGCGACAGGATCTGCTCGGGTGATGTGGTTTCGAGCACGGAAATGCGGAAGGTCTTGTCGCCGACGCTGTATTTCTTGGCATCCATCAGCAGCAATTCCGCGTCCGAATGCGCCGAGACATCGGATTTCGCCGCAAACATCTCGGCCGCCAGGGCACTGATATCAATGTCGAGCTCTTTCGCCAGCCCATGCGCCAGGCCGCGATCGGCATCCGTGGTGGTGGGCGAGCGGAATTCAAGCGTGTCCGACAGGATGCAGGACAGCATCATCCCCTTGATCCCGCGCGGGGCCTGCGCCATGTCATCGCCGATCAGATCGTACATGATGGTCGCTGTGCAGGCGAGCGGGCGGATGGTGATGTCGATCGGCCCGCGTGTTTCAAGCCCGCCGACAAGCTTGTGATGGTCGATGATCGCCTGAATATCAGCGTCGTTGATCCCCTTGGGCAGCTCTGCCGGGTTGTTGGTGTCCACGATCACGACAGGCGTGCCCGCAGGCAGGTCGGTCATGATGGCAGGCTGCTCGAAACCCCAGTATTTCAGCGCAAACTGCGCTTCGGTGTTGCACTGGCCCAGCAGCACGGCTTCGGCCGGGGTGTTCCTGATCTGGTTCAGATACCAGGCCCAGATCAGCGGCGACCCGGTCGAGTCGGTGTCTGGCGAGTAATGTCCGAAAACTTTGATCATTTCATGTCCATAGCTAGAGAAGCGTCGTGTCGGGCAGGCTTATAGCGACCTCTGCATGGCTTGTCACCCAAGCTTGTCCCCTGTGCGGCACGCGCGCCCCGCTCCCAGGTTGGAAAACGCATCTTCGGATCGGATCGACGCGCCCTGCGCTGCCGGTCAGCCGCCTCTCGCAGACCGCAATTCTTTTCACAGCAAAGATAGTTTTCCGCCTCCGAGGGTGTTGACAGCTCATCGCCGCTTTCCTATTTCTGCAGGCGTTAGCACTCGGGAGAGCTGAGTGATAACAGGATTTCAACCTGGAACCAGAGGAGCGTTCTCAGATGGCATTCAAACCGCTGCATGACCGTGTTCTAGTCCGTCGCGTCGAAGGCGACGAGAAAACCAAAGGCGGTCTGATCATTCCCGACTCCGCCAAGGAAAAACCCGCAGAGGGCGAGATCATCTCGGTCGGGGATGGCGCACGCAAGGATTCGGGCGAGCTGATCGCCCCGAGCGTGAAATCGGGCGACCGCGTCCTGTTCGGGAAATGGTCCGGCACCGAAGTCACGATCGACGGCGAAGAGCTGCTGATCATGAAGGAAAGCGATATTCTGGGCGTCATCGCCTGATCGCTGCCGAAATCCAACTGATTCAGACAACCAGGAGGCACCCACATGGCTGCTAAGGACGTCAAATTCGACACCAACGCGCGCGACCGCATGCTGCGCGGCGTCAATATTCTCGCAGATGCTGTGAAGGTCACACTCGGCCCCAAAGGCCGCAATGTCGTGATCGACAAGAGCTTCGGCGCACCCCGCATCACCAAGGACGGTGTGACTGTCGCCAAGGAAATCGAGCTGGAAGAAAAGTTCGAGAACATGGGCGCGCAGATGGTCAAGGAAGTGGCCTCGCGCACCAATGACGAAGCAGGCGACGGCACCACGACAGCAACGGTTCTGGCCCAGGCGATCATCCGCGAAGGCCTGAAATCGGTCGCGGCCGGCATGAACCCGATGGACCTGAAGCGCGGGATCGACCAGGCCACCGCGCAGGTTGTGGACGCCATCAAGGGTGCCGCACGTCCGGTCAATGACAGCGCCGAAGTCGCGCAGGTCGGCACGATCTCTGCCAATGGTGAAGCTGAAATCGGCCGTCAGATCGCCGATGCGATGCAGAAAGTCGGCAATGAAGGCGTGATCACTGTCGAAGAGAACAAAGGTCTGGAAACCGAGACCGATGTGGTCGAGGGGATGCAGTTCGACCGCGGTTATCTCTCGCCCTATTTCGTGACCAACCCCGACAAGATGATCGCCGAGCTCGATGACGCGATCATTCTGATCCACGAGAAGAAACTGTCTTCGCTGCAGCCGATGGTTCCGCTGCTCGAGTCGGTCATTCAGTCGCAAAAGCCGCTGCTGATCATCGCGGAAGATGTCGAAGGCGAGGCTCTGGCCACGCTGGTCGTGAACAAGCTGCGCGGCGGTCTGAAAATCGCGGCAGTCAAGGCACCGGGCTTCGGTGACCGTCGCAAGGCCATGCTGCAGGATATCGCGATCCTGACCGGCGGTCAGGTGATCAGCGACGATCTGGGCATGAAGCTGGAAAATGTCACCATCGACATGCTGGGCAGCGCCAAGAAAGTCTCGATCAACAAGGACAACACGACCATTGTTGACGGTGCAGGCGAGAAAGCCGAGATCGAAGCGCGCGTCGCACAGATCCGCCAGCAGATCGAGGAAACCACCTCTGACTACGACCGCGAGAAGCTGCAAGAGCGTCTGGCGAAGCTCGCAGGCGGTGTGGCTGTCATCCGCGTGGGCGGCATGACCGAGGTTGAAGTGAAAGAGCGCAAGGACCGTGTGGACGATGCTCTGAACGCAACCCGTGCGGCTGTGCAGGAAGGCATTGTCGTTGGTGGCGGTGTTGCGCTGATCCAGGGTGCGAAAGCACTGGACGGCCTGAAAGGCGACAACAGCGATCAGGATGTCGGTATCACGATCGTGCGCCGTGCGATTGAAGCGCCGCTGCGTCAGATCGCCGAGAATGCCGGGTTTGACGGATCGGTCGTTGCAGGCAAGATCCGCGAATCCGATGATAAATCCTTCGGCTTCAACGCGCAGACCGGCGAATATGGTGACATGTTCAAATTCGGCGTGATCGACCCGGCGAAAGTTGTGCGCACTGCGCTGCAGGATGCGGCCTCGGTGGCTGGCCTGCTGATCACGACAGAAGCCATGATCGCTGACAAGCCCGAGCCGAAAGGCGCCGGGGCACCGGCTGGTGGTGGCATGCCCGACATGGGCGGCATGGGCGGCATGATGTAATCGCCCCGATCAGAGGGAACAAGCGCGGGTCGGGGTCACGGATCCGGGCCTGCGACTGAAACTGACCCGGTCCATTTGGCCGGGTCAGTTTTTTACGCGCTCATGGCGCTGAGCACATAGCCTATCGCTCTGGGGCGAAGCGCCCTTGGTCGCTTGCGCGCGATACGAGATCGCATTAAGACGATGTCGATCAAGCGCTGTCGTCTGCCCTGCGCAACGCAGCCGAGGCAGATTTGTAGGTTCAGACGGTATTTCGACGAAATCGGCGTGCTACACGAGACGCAGCACGCACAGCATGGCCCCGTAGCTCAACTGGATAGAGCAGGCGACTTCTAATCGCCAGGTTGAGGGTTCGAGTCCTTCCGGGGTCGCCACCATCATTTTAAGCGTGCTGCGACTGTATCTGTCAACGCACACTGTTCCAACGCTTCTGCATCTTGCATTACGGAACTTGCATCCCATCTATATAAATGTTAATTACATTCACACTGCAGGAAAGGGAAAGTGAGATGACCACCGCGACCGCATATCAAAACTGGCCCCGGCGGGCCGAAACCTGGCTCGACGGATATGGCAGGGCTGGCTGGATCGCCGCCATGGTTCTGGGCTTTGTCCTGTTCTGGCCTGTCGGGCTGGCGCTTCTGGCTTACATGATCTGGGGAAAGCAAATGTTCGGAAAATGCAGCAAAACCAAAATGACCCATGGCTCGATTGCCATGCGCCCATCGGGCAACAGCGCCTTTGATGCCTACAAGGCCGATACGCTCAAGCGTCTGGAGGACGAGCAGGCGGCATTCGACGCCTTTCTTGAACGCCTGCGCGAGGCCAAGGACAAGTCGGAATTCGACATGTTCATGGAAGAGAACCGCCGTCGCCGTGACGCGGACATGCGCAGCGAGGCATAACCCGGCGTTCCGGCCCGCATGGTCGCCCGACTGGGCGGCCATAAATTCCTGTTCTTGAAAATACTTGGTTGGCAGATGCTTGCGGCTGACTTACTGTTAGGCTGGTAAAAGAGGATCAGGACGCCCGATCATGGCCAGATCCCAGCTTGGGGTGCAGACGCAGTTTTCCAGACCCGTGCGCCAGATCGTTATGATGCTGGTCATTCTGGTGCTTGTTGCTGTTGGCACGTGGTTCGCCCTGCCGCGCATCGCAGGGATTTTCCTGGCCAATATCTGGCTGAACGGGTTCATCTTCCTTGTCTTCGTGCTGGGGGTGTTCGCGACATTCTGGCAATTGATCCAGCTCAACCGCTCGATCATCTGGATCGAAGGATTCGCTGCCGACCGGGCCGGACATGAGGCGACCATCCCGCCCGCGCTGCTTCTGCCCCTCGCGGCACTTCTGCGCGGGCGCGGACGCGGCAGCAAGATCAGCTCCAGCTCGGCCAGTTCGATCCTCGATTCGGTCGCCACACGGCTGGATGAGCTGCGCGACATCACCCGCTACATCATTTCACTGCTGATCTTTCTGGGTCTGCTGGGCACATTCTACGGGCTGGCGACCACGGTTCCGGCGGTGGTGGACACGATCCGCTCGCTCGCGCCCGAGGACAATCAGACCGGCATTCAGGTCTTCGACAATCTGATGACCGGGCTGGAAGCCCAGCTTGGCGGGATGGGTACAGCGTTTTCCTCGTCACTTCTGGGGCTTGCGGGCTCGCTGGTGGTGGGGATGCTGGAACTTTTCGCGGGTCACGGCCAGAACCGGTTTTACCGCCAGCTGGAAGAATGGCTCAGCTCGATCACCCGGCTGGGCGTTGCGGGCGATACCGAGGTCAGTGGCGAGATGGGCGCGGTCATTCAGGTGCTTGACGGCATGGCCGAACAGATGGAAGCCATGCACCGTCAGCAGCTCGAAGCCGACCATGAACGCGCCCAGCTCGATCAGGCGCTGGGCTATCTGGTCGAAGCGATCGACCGGCTGGCAGAGCGCGGCAGTCTGGAAGGTGCCGAAACTGCCGCCGTCACCCCCGCCTTTGAGCATCTGGCGCGCGGGCAGGAGGAATTGCTGGCCTATCTGCGCGAACATGCCGTGGAAACCGGCGCGTCGGCGCAGGCGGAAATGCGCCTGCGGCTGCGCAATATGGACAATCAGCTTTTGCGCATCTCCGAAGAGCTTTCGGCGGGCCGGTTGGAAACCACCACCGATCTGCGGTCGGATCTGGCCAATCTGACCCTTGCTGTGCGCCAGCTGGCGCGGACAGGAATTGGCGCGCGCCGGGACGAGGGCTAGAGCATGGCGCTGGCGCGCAGATCCGGGCAACGCCGCGATGTATCGGGCGCGATCTGGCCGGGCTTCGTCGATGCGATGACGGCGCTTCTGCTGGTGCTGATGTTCGTGCTGTCGATTTTCATGATCGTGCAATTCGTGCTGCGCGACACGATCTCGGCGCAGGATACCCAACTGGAAGGGCTGTCGGCCGAAGTGGCAAGCCTCGCCAATGCGCTGGGCCTGTCGCGCGCGCGGGTCTCGGCGCTGGAAGGGCAGGTCGACAGCCTGAGTGATGATCTGGACCAGTCGCGCGCGCTGGCCGCTGCGCGGCTGTCGCAGATCGCGACGCTGGATCAGGAACTGGCGGCGCGCGGGGACGAACTGGACGCCGCGCAGGCGCGCATCACCGATTTCGAAGCACAGGTCGCGTCCCTGATCGCTGCGCGCGACACAGCGCTGGCCGAAGGCGCGGCATTGGCGGCGGATGTGGCGGCGCTGGAGGATGCGCAGGCCCGCGCGCTGTCCGAACAGGAAGCGCTGGAACTCGCGCTGGCCGGATTGCGCGACGAATTGAGCGCCGAGGCCGAAGCCGCGCGACTGGCTGCAGCCCGCGCGGATGCGGTCGAAGCCGCGCTCGCGCAGGCGCAGGCCGAGGCATTGGCGCAGGAAGCGACCCTTGCGCAGCTTTCCGCAGCACTGGCGCAGGCGCAGGATGAGGCGACCCGCCGCGACACCAGCCTGGCCGACCTGGCCG
This sequence comes from Natronohydrobacter sp., assembly GCA_007118445.1. Classification (GTDB taxonomy): domain Bacteria; phylum Pseudomonadota; class Alphaproteobacteria; order Rhodobacterales; family Rhodobacteraceae; genus Roseinatronobacter. Next base: position 6,697 of record SKRP01000247.1, on the reverse strand, counting down.
CAGCGCTGGCCGAATCCGAGGCCGCGCGCGAGGAACTGTCCGAAGCCGATGCGGCCCTACGCGCGGAACTGAGTGAAGCCGAGGCCGAAGCGCTGGCAGAAAGCGCGGCGGCAGAGGCTTTGCGCGCGCGGCTCGCCGAGGCTGAGGCGCAGCTGAGCGAAGAAGAAAGCCGCCGTCTGGCCGAATTGGCCGCTGCCGAAGCCCTGCGCGCGCAACTGGCCGATGCCGAAGCGCAACTCTCAGAGGAAGAGCGCCGCCGTCTGGCCGATGCGGCGGCAGCAGATGCACTGCGCGCGCGGCTGGAAGATGCGGATGCCGAGCTTACTTCGATGACCCTTGCGCTGGAGGAAGAGCGCCGCCGCGCCGAGGAAACCCTGACCCTGCTGGCGGCAGCGCGCGCCGATCAGGCCGAGATGGATGCAGCCCTTGACCGCGAAATCAGCGCGCGCGAACAGATGGCAGCCCTGCGCGCCGTCGCGGAAAGCGAGCTGGTTGCGCGTGATGCGCAGGCGCTGGCCGACCAGCGCCGTCTGGAAGTGCTGAACCAGCAGGTGGCAGCCCTGCGCGAGCAGGTGGGTGGATTGCAGGATCTGCTGGGCGAAGCGCGCGCGCGCGACGCCGCCGCGCAGACCCAGATCGAAAGCCTGGGCGCGGATCTGAACCTTGCTCTGGCGCAACTGGCCGCCGAAGAGCGCCGCCGCGCCGATCTGGAAGCCGCCGAGCGTGAGCGGCTGGAAAACTTCCGCTCCGAATTTTTCGGCCAGCTGCGGCAGGTGCTGGAAGGGCGCGACGGGGTCGAGGTCGTGGGTGACCGTTTTGTGTTCTCCTCGGAAGTGCTGTTTCAGCTTGGCTCTGCCGATCTGTCCCCCGAGGGCCGCGCGCAGATCGGCGATGCGGTGGCGATCCTCAGCGAGGTGGCCGACCGCATTCCCGAGGATATCGACTGGATCCTGCAGGTCGAGGGCCATACCGACAATCTGCCCATCGCGCCGGGCGGGCGCTTTGCCGATAACTGGGCGCTGTCGCAGGCCCGCGCGCTGTCTGTGGTGCGCTACCTGACCGAAGAGCGCGGCTTTCCGGCCTTCCGGCTGTCTGCGGCGGGGTTTGGCGAATACCGGCCTGTGGACCCGCGCAACACATTCGAGGCACGGCAGCGCAACCGGCGGATCGAGCTGAAGCTGACCGAGCGGTAGCTGTTGGCGCTCTGGCCGCAGGGGGGAGCGTCAGCGCTACCAGTGCTCCCGATTTCGTGACACTCTTGCAATGAAGGCCCTGACGCACTACGCACAGCGCGTCATAACCAACGATCCGGAGATCACTGATGGCCAGACCCAAGATAGCACTGATCGGCGCGGGACAGATTGGCGGCACGCTCGCTCATCTCGCCGCCATCAAGGAACTCGGCGATGTAATCATGTTCGACATCGCCGAAGGCACGCCGCAGGGCAAGGCGCTCGATATCGCCGAATCCGGCCCCTCGGAAGGGTTCGATGGCCGTTTCAAGGGCACCAATGATTATGCCGATATCGCAGGTGCCGATGTCTGCATCGTGACCGCAGGCGTGCCGCGCAAACCGGGCATGAGCCGCGACGATCTCTTGGGCATCAACCTGAAAGTGATGAAATCCGTGGGCGAGGGCATTGCCGCCCATGCCCCCGATGCCTTTGTCATCTGCATCACCAACCCGCTGGATGCGATGGTCTGGGCGCTGCGCGAATTTTCCGGCCTGCCGCATGGCAAGGTGGTCGGCATGGCAGGCGTGCTAGACAGCGCGCGCTTCCGGCATTTCCTGTCGCTGGAATTCAACGTGTCGATGCGCGATGTGACGGCTTTCGTGCTGGGCGGGCATGGCGATACGATGGTGCCGCTGGTGCGCTATTCGACGGTGGCTGGTATCCCGCTGCCTGATCTGGTCGATATGGGCTGGACCTCCAAGGACAGGCTGGATGCGATCGTGCAGCGCACGCGCGACGGGGGTGCGGAAATTGTCGGTCTGCTGAAAACCGGCTCGGCCTTTTACGCGCCTGCGACCAGCGCCATCGAGATGGCCGAAGCCTATCTGAAGGATCAGCGCCGCCTGCTGCCCTGCGCGGCCTGGTGTGATGGGGAATTCGGCCTGAAGGGCATGTATGTCGGCGTGCCCACGATCATCGGCGCAGGCGGGATCGAGAAGGTTGTCGATATCAAGATGACCAAGGACGAGCAGGCGATGTTTGACAATTCCGTAGAAGCTGTGCGCGGTCTGGTCGAGGCCTGCAAGGGGATTGATCCCTCCCTCGCCTGAGCCTGTTCACGACTCGACTGACCCAGGGGCCGCGCCGCAAGGTGCGGCCTTTTCGCGTCCGAATCCATGTTTGCGGTCACATTCAACAGGGCGGCGTGTCGTGGCGAAAATTTGTGATCACACCTTTGAAAACTGTGATCACGAAGTTCCGATTTTCTGCTGATCGCTACGATTCAAGGCGATTTATCGTTGTTTTTCGCGCTCAGTCTGCCATGCACGGGGGTGCAAGATATGTCAGAAACGGGACAGGTCCATGAACATTCACGAATATCAGGCCAAGGGGCTGCTGCGCTCATACGGGGTGCCGGTCTCGGATGGCCGCATCGTTTTCAAGGCGGAAGAAGCAAAATCGGCCGCTGGTGAGCTGGATGGCCCGCTCTGGGTTGTGAAGGCCCAGATCCATGCAGGTGGTCGCGGCAAGGGCAGCTTCAAGGAAGCCTCGGCCGGGGAAAAGGGCGGGGTGCGTCTGGCCAAATCGGTCGCTGAGGCTGAAGAGCACGCGAAAGCCATGCTGGGCCGCACGCTGGTCACGCATCAGACCGGCCCGGCCGGCAAGCAGGTCAATCGCATCTATATCGAAGATGGCTCGGATATCGAGCGCGAGCTGTATCTCGCGCTGCTGGTGGACCGTGTGACCAGCCGCATCAGCTTTGTCTGCTCGACCGAGGGCGGCATGGATATCGAGGAAGTCGCGGCCAACACGCCCGAAAAAATCCTGTCCTTCTCGATCGACCCGGCTTCGGGCATCCAGGGCTTCCACGGTCGCCGTGTTGCTTTCTCGCTGGGGCTGGAAGGCAAGCAGGTCAAGCAATGTGTTGATCTGGTGAACAAGCTCTACAAGCTGTTTGTCGAGCGCGATGCCGAGATGGTCGAGATCAACCCGCTGATCGTGACCGACAAGGGCGATCTGAAATGCCTTGATGCGAAGATGGGCTTCGATTCCAACGCGCTGTATCGCCAGCAGGAAATTCTCGCCCTGCGCGACGAGACGGAAGAGGACGCCAAGGAACTCGCGGCCTCGAAATACGACCTGAACTATATCGCGCTCGATGGCGAGATCGGCTGCATGGTCAATGGCGCGGGTCTGGCGATGGCGACGATGGATATCATCAAGCTCTACGGCTCCGAGCCTGCCAATTTCCTGGATGTGGGCGGTGGTGCGACCAAGGAGAAGGTGACCGAGGCTTTCAAGATCATCACCTCTGATCCGAATGTGAAGGGCATCCTTGTCAATATCTTCGGCGGCATCATGCGCTGCGATATCATCGCCGAAGGTGTGATTGCCGCCGTGAAGGAAGTCGGGTTGCAAGTGCCGCTTGTCGTGCGTCTGGAAGGCACGAATGTCGATCTGGGCAAGGATATCATCCGCAATTCGGGGCTCAACGTGATCGCAGCCGACGATCTGAAGGATGGTGCCGAAAAGATCGTCAAAGCGGTCAAGGGCTGAGGCGCGCAGGGGGTCCGGGACGTGATCGCAGCTTTCGACAGCTATGGAGTGGCCTTTGTGGGGGTGCCGAAATGCATGTCCACATCGGTGCTGCGCAGCTTCTACAAGCTGGAACACGGCACGGAATTTGATCGCGCAGCATTTGGCGGCAATATCCACCGCTTCTACCGCCAGCGCGTGGCCGACCGGATCAAGAGCATCGAGCCGCCCGATCTGGCAGGGCTGGCGGGGCTGTGGATCTTCACCATCATCCGCAACCCGATCCGCCGTTTGCTGTCGGTCTATACCAACCGCGTTTGCGATCACCGTGACGTCGCCAAGGCGCTGGAAAAGGCGCCCGATGCGACGCTTGACCCGATGCCCTCTGCCGATGCCTTCTTCCGCGACCTGCCGCGCTACCGCGCGCAGGTGCCTTCGATCAAGCATCACACAGACAATTTCGCGCAATTCCTTGGCCCTGATCTGAACCGCTTTGACGCGGTGTTCCGGGTCGAGGATGCAGGCGCGATGCAAGACACGCTTTCGGAACGGCTGGGCCAGCCCTTCGTTCTGGAAAATGAACAACGGTCCCGCGTGGCTCTCGGTTTTGACGATCTGTCACCCGAGGCACAGGCGCAGATCGTCACCCATACACAATCCGATTTCGAGCTGCTGGCCCCGTTCTACAGCTTGGAGCAAAGTTTGCGCGCCCCGCAGCGCGCCTGATATACAGGAGTTCAGACCCCAATGGCCGTTCTTGTCGATAAACATACCAAAGTCATCTGCCAGGGTTTCACTGGCAGCCAGGGCACGTTCCATTCCGAACAGGCCATCGCCTACGGCACGCAGATGGTGGGCGGCGTGACGCCCGGCAAGGGCGGCAGCACGCATCTGGACCTGCCCGTGTTCAACTCGGTGCATGAAGCGCGCGCCAAGACCGAAGCCAATGCGTCCGTGATCTATGTTCCGCCGCCTTTTGCTGCCGACTCGATCCTGGAAGCGATCGACGCCGAGATGGAACTGATCGTCTGCATCACCGAAGGCATTCCGGTTCTGGACATGATGCGCGTCAAGCGCGCGCTGGAAGGGTCGAAATCCGTGCTGGTGGGCCCCAACTGCCCTGGTGTCATCACGCCCGACGCCTGCAAGATCGGCATCATGCCCGGCCATATCCACCGCCGCGGGTCCGTGGGCGTGGTGTCGCGTTCCGGCACGCTGACATATGAGGCCGTGAAGCAAACGACCGATGTGGGCCTTGGCCAGTCGACCTGTGTGGGTATCGGCGGCGACCCGATCAAGGGGACGGAACATCTGGATGTGCTGGAATGGTTCCTCGCCGATGACGAAACCGAGTCGATCATCATGATCGGCGAAATCGGCGGCAGCGCCGAAGAAGAAGCCGCACAATTCCTGAAGGACGAGGCCAAGCGCGGCCGCTCAAAGCCCTGCGCAGGTTTCATCGCGGGCCGCACAGCCCCTCCGGGCCGCCGTATGGGCCATGCCGGCGCGATTGTCGCAGGCGGCAAGGGCGGCGCAGAGGACAAGATCGAGGCGATGAAATCCGCCGGGATCGTCGTCGCCGAAAGCCCCGCCGGTCTGGGCGAGGCGGTGCTGAAAGCCATCGGCAAGTAACCCGTCTACGGCACTGGGAGGGCCGGACATGACATTCGTGGATGCAGTGAAAAGCGGCTTTCAGAACGCCCTGAAATTTTCAGGGCGTTCGCGGCGGCCTGACTACTGGTGGTTCTTCCTGTTCGTCTTTGCCGGGGCTTTCGTGCTCAGCCTGGTCGATGCGCTGATCTTCGGCGAAGAGCGCGCGATCCTGACGCGCCTCTTCCAGCTTGTCGTCTTCGTGCCGTTCCTTGCAGTGGCGTGGCGGCGTTTGCAGGATACGGGCAAGCCCGGCTGGTGGGTGCTGATCCCGTCGGCTATCGTCACGATCAGCGCCATCGTGGCCGGATCGGTCGGTCGTCAGCTGCTGGGCCGGGTCGCCGATGGCAGCGCCGCCCCGATGATGACCGGCACGCAATCCGCGCTGCTGCTGGTCCTGTGGCTGGCGCAGATCATCGCCGGGATTGTCATCATCTGGTGGATGACCCGTCCCAGCCAGAAAGGGGCCAATGCCTATGGTCCCGAACCGCGCGTGCGCCGGAAAAATTAACTTCCAGTTTCTCTCTGTCACAGAGGTGCCAAAATGAACGATAACAGCCCAAGCCCGATGCATGGCGAGACCTTTCTCGAAGGGCAGAACGCGGCCTATGTCGAGGCGCTGCAGGCCCGCCATGCGCAGGATCCCGCTTCGGTCGATGATGTCTGGTCCGAGTATTTCAAAGCCTTGGGTGAGGGCGCGCAGGATGCCGCCCGCGCGGCCCAGGGCCCAAGCTGGGCGCGGCGCGACTGGCCGCAGCAACCAACGGATGAACTGACCTCGGCGCTGACCAGCGAATGGCCTGCTGTCCCCGCTGCCGAGAAGAAAGCCGCAGGCGACAAGATCGCCGCCAAGGCCGCCGAGAAAGGCATTTCCCTGTCGGATGAGCAGGTCCGCGCTGCCGTGATCGACAGTCTGCGCGCGCTGATGATCATCCGCGCTTACCGCATCCGGGGCCATCTGGTCGCCGAGCTCGACCCGCTGGGCATGCGCAAGGAAGAGCCGCATCCCGAGCTGGAGCCCGCCTCTTACGGGTTCACCGAGGCCGATATGGACCGGCCCATTTTCATCGACAATGTGCTGGGGCTGGAAGTGGCCAGCCTGCGCCAGATCATCGATATCCTGAAACGCACCTATTGCGGGACTTTCGCGCTGCAATTCATGCATATTTCCGACCCGGAACAGGTGTCCTGGCTGAAAGAGCGGATCGAGGGTCTGGGCAAGGAAATCCAGTTCACCAAACAGGGCCGCCGCGCGATCCTGAACAAGCTGGTCGAGGCCGAGGGATTCGAGAAATTCCTGCATGTCAAATACATGGGCACCAAGCGCTTCGGTCTGG
>SKRP01000211.1 GCA_007118445.1 Natronohydrobacter sp. | reverse complement strand
GGCAGCCCGCCGCAGCCGATTGGGGGTGAGCAGGAAGAAGCGTGCATTCCGGCGGAGAAGGCCGCCCCGCTCATCGTTGGGATTGTTGATAAAAAACTCGTCCCCAGACCCCCAGCCACGCCGCTGACAGACGACAAACACGCGCGCGCACGCCAAGCATGGGCCGCGCTGCAAAACTCGCTGGATGATCTGGCTGACATGCGCCCGCGCATCGGCAATCAGATGCCCGCTCTGGACAGGGTGCTCAGACGCCTCGATGACGCATTGGCGCGGGATTACGACGCAGTTAATCAGATCGAGCTTGGATTTCTGGGCGAACGGGTGATCGCGCAGGCGCAAGCCGCTGATGAAACCATGGTTGCGTCAGACGCCGCTGAACTGAAAACCTTTGCCGCAGCCCTCGCGGTGTTTCTCGAGCGCTTTCCAGACTGGAAAGCCTATTGCGATGACGACACGGCAACAGCACCGCCTGCACCGCTGGCGTCAAGCCTGCTGCCAGAGATAGATGCGGTGTTTGACGATCTGATGGATCGCGATGAGATCGACCAGATCATCCCGCAAAAACTTAAGCAGCAGACCGAGGATTTACGCAACGAACCCGAGAACCCGCGTTTGCTGCGCGGTTTCCTTGACTCTGCGAATAATGTTCTGGGCAAGCTGGCCGAAGCCGCGCTTGCGGGTGGTCGCTGGGTCATCGGTGAGGCAAAGGATTTTTGTGGACGATCATGGCGGAGCGTCAAGAGCATCGGCGCAGGGGCGATTGGTCTATATGCCGTTGGAAATGTGACAGGCCTTAGTCAGACAGCACGCGAGTTCTTTCGGCGTAACGCGGAGCCGTTGCAAAGGCTGGCGCAGGAAAACCCGGAAGAGTTTGGCTGGCTCTTGAAGTTCCTGTCGCTTCTGTAAAGTGCAATCCCCGCCCGGCACCGCCGGGCAGCGCCTGCCTGCCCCCCGGCAGGCGCTTCAGACCTCACGACAGGGCGCAACGCCCCACACTCAAAACCGCCGCGCTGAAGTCACCGCCGCGCACAAGCGCCTACCCAGGCAGGCGCTGCCCTCTTTTCCATCACGATAGCGCAGTCCTGCCCCAAGACATCAGAACGCGCGCTCGATCTACCAAAAATTATCATTAATTATCATGGCGTTAGTGTTTCACGTGGAATACATCCCCCAGCCCGAAAGCGCCTTTCGGCTTCCCTCGCGCGCGCAACATGATATGTCAGCCCAAAGCCAGCCAAAGAGCGCCGCATGTCCGACCGTTTCCGCCTGACCCTCGCACAGTTGAACCCGACCGTCGGCGACATCCCCGGCAACGCCGCCAAAGCCCGCGCCGCATGGGACCACGCCAGGCGCGACGGCGCCGATATGGTCGCGCTGCCAGAGATGTTTCTGGCGGGCTATCAGACGCAGGATCTGATCTGGCGTCCCGCCTTTCAGGCCGATCTGCGCGATGCGCTCGACGCGCTCGCCCGCGATTGCGCGGATGGTCCGATGCTGGGGGTCGGGGTGCCGCTGGTGGAAGACGGGCAGCTTTACAACTGCTTTGCCGTGCTGGGGGGCGGCCAGATCACCGCCATCATCCGCAAGCATCACCTGCCCAATACGGATGTGTTCGACGAAAAGCGGCTCTTTGCCTCGGGCGACATCTCGGGCCCCTATCGCGCAGGCCCCATCCGCATCGGCACCCCGATTTGCGAGGATGCCTGGCTCAGTGATGTCGCCGAAGCGCAGGCCGAATCCGGCGCAGAGCTGCTGCTGGTCCCCAACGGCTCGCCCTATGCGCGGGGCCGCCATGACACCCGCATGACGCATATGGTCGCGCGGGGGGTGGAGACCGGGTTGCCGCTGGTATATCTGAACCTTGTCGGCGGTCAGGATGATCAGGTCTTTGATGGCGCAAGCTTCGTGCTGAATCCGGGCGGACAACTGGCGCTGCAACTGCCTGCGCATGAAGAGGCGATCGAGACCATCGACTTCACCTGCCACGCAAATGGCTGGCGGGCCGAGATGGGGCCGCGCGCGCCCCTGCCCGACGCCTGGGAACAGGATTACCGCGCGATGGTCACGGGCCTGCGCGATTACCTGGGCAAATCCGGGTTTTCCAAAGTCGTGCTGGGGCTTTCGGGCGGGATCGACTCGGCGCTGGTCGCCGTGATCGCCGCCGATGCTCTTGGGCCGGAAAACGTGCGTTGCGTAATGCTGCCCTCAGAATACACAGCACCCCACTCGCTGGAAGATGCGCGCGATCTGGCAACCCGTCTGGGCGCGCAGCTCGACCAGATCAGCATCGAGGGCCCACGCGCCGCGATGGCGGCTGAACTTGCGCCGCTGTTCACGGGCCTTGAGCCTGATGTGACCGAGGAAAACCTGCAATCGCGCATCCGCGGCACGCTCTTGATGGCAATCTCCAACAAGACCGGCGCGATGCTCTTGACCACCGGCAACAAATCCGAAGTCGCGGTCGGTTATGCCACGATCTATGGCGATATGAATGGCGGCTACAACCCGATCAAGGATCTTTATAAAACCCGCGTGTTTGAAACCTGCCGCTGGCGCAACACCCACCACCGCGACTGGATGAAGGCACCGGGCGGTGAGGTCATTCCGCCGCGCATCATCGACAAGCCGCCCTCGGCCGAATTGCGTGCGGATCAGCGCGATGACGACAGCCTGCCGCCCTATCCGGAACTCGACGCGATCCTCGAGCGGCTGGTCGAGCGTGACATGCCCATCGCCGAGATCGTGGCAGACGGGTTCGACCGCGCCACCGTCGAGCGGGTCGAGCATCTGGTTGCGATTTCGGAATGGAAACGGTTCCAGTCGGCCCCCGGCACAAGGCTCACCAACCGCGCCTTCTGGCTGGACCGGCGCTATCCGATGGTCAATCGCTGGCGCGACCGGCGCTAGAGCGGGCCTCTGATCACGGAACTGTCGCTTTTCGGTCGCAGCAACAGGCAGTAAGTTGCCCCCCAGACCGGGTCAGGCATCATTCAGACTGTCAGCGGCGCAGATTTCGGAGTATAAGACCAAACAAGTGCCCGGCCATCAAAAAGCCTGACGACAGATCAGGCGCGGCATGAGGCAGAGAGAGGCAGTATGCAGATGGTACAGTATCGGTTTCTTGGCCTCGCGGTCGTGGTCAGCCTGTCAATTGCAGGCTGCATGGAAGGAAATAATGCCATATCCGGCCCGCGCAGCGGCGCAAACGCAGCCGCCGCAGATCGGGATGTCGAAAACCCGAGCGCATTTTCCAAACGCGAGAACGGGCTTTGGGACGGACGCCCTTCGCTGGGCGGGGTCTGGGTCGCGCATCCCGATGTCACATCGCCCGAACGTGTGATCATCCGCAACACCGAGAATGGTGAGGAAACCATCGGCGCGCTGTTTCGCCGCGAACGCCTGAACCCCGGCCCCAGCTTTCAGGTCTCGGGCGAGGCCGCGAATGCCGTCGGCATGCTGGCCGGGGCACCAACCATGATCGAAGTGGTCGCCCTGCGCGTCGAGGAAGCCGCGCCAGAACCTGCCGCGCCCGAAACATCAGAGCCCCAAGCGGTTGAAGACAGCACCGAACAGGCCGCTGCCACAGCCCAGGAACGCACTGCCCAGGAAGCCGCAACCCCAGACTCTGCAACCCCGGACACTGCAACCCCGGAACGCGCAGCCGCGCAGCCCACAGAAGAGGATGCGGAACAGGTCGGCGCGGACGCGATCGAGATGCCGCAGGCGCAGGCACCGCGGCGCTCGGGCGGGGTGTTCGGGCGCATCTTCGGACGCCGTGACACCGCCCGGCAGGCCGACATGCAACCCGAGATGATCGAGACGCAGGTGATCGATGACGCCGCCGCACTCCCCGAGGCGGCGATGTCTGCCACCCAACAGCCAGCTGCCGAAGCAACAGCAGCCACGGCGCCCCCGGCCCCCAGCCCGCTGGCGCAGCCCTATATCCAGCTGGGTATCTTCAGCGTCGAAGCCAATGCACGCAATGCCGAACGCATGGCCAGCGGTGCGGGGCTGAACGCGCGGGTTGTGGCCGGGCGGGCCTCGGGCAACCAGTTCTGGCGCGTGGTGGTCGGCCCTGCGAACACCCAGGCCGAACAGCGCCAGATGCTTGCGCGCGTCAAAGGGCTGGGCTTTAATGATGCCTATGCTGTTCGGCGCTGAGTTATTGCGAAGGAGCCCGCTCGTGCCTTCTGTTTTCCGTCACGCTGTCACATCGGCGGCAGCCGGGGCGCTGATTGCCCTTGGACTGACCGCCCCTGCAACCGCGCAGGTCGCCGGGTTTGAACCGAACGCGCCCTCGATCTATGTGCGCGACCTGACCACCGGGACCGTGCTGCTGGAACGTGGGGCCGATGTGCCATTGCCGCCGGCCTCGATGTCCAAGCTGATGACGCTGCTGATGCTTTTTGAAGCCATCGAAGACGGGCGCATGACGCTGGACACGACTTTTTCAGTGTCCGAGCGCGCCCATGCGATGGGCGGCTCGCGGATGTTCCTGGAAATGCGCGACCGTCCCACAGCGCTGGATCTGATCCGCGGGATTGCGGTTCTGTCGGGCAATGACGCGACAGTCGTCGTGGCCGAAGGGCTGGCCGGCACCGAGGAGGCATTTGCACAACTCGCCACCCGCCGCGCGCGCGATTTGGGGATGCGCAACACCACCATCGCCAATTCCTCGGGCTGGCCGAACCCGGATCATCTGATGTCGAAGCGCGATCTGGGTATCCTTGCGCAGCATATCATCGAGACCTATCCGCAATATTACCAGTATCTGGCCGAGCGCGAGTTCACCTGGAACGGGATCACGCAGCAAAACCGCGTGCCGCTTCTGGGCGCGGGTGTCGGGCTGGACGGGCTGAAAACCGGCTTCACCTCGCAGGCGGGCTATTCGCTGACCGGATCGGCGCGGCAGGGCGAGCGGCGCATCGTCTTTGCCTTTGGCGGGCTGTCAAGCGAGGCCGAGCGGCGGCGCGAAACCGAGGCGATCATCAACTGGGCGTTTCGGCAGTTCCAGAAGGTCTCGCTCGGGACCACAGGTCAGGTGATGGGCGAGGCCCCGGTCTGGCTGGGCGCGGAAAAATCCGTGCCGCTGGTGCTGGGCGAAAGCCCGGATATTCTGATCCCCGCAATGGCACAGCGCAACATGGCGGCGACGGTGGTCTATGACAGCCCCCTGCCCGCGCCGATTGCGGCAGGTGATGTGGTGGGCCATGTCGCGGTCGATGTGCCGGAACTGGGCGAAATGCGCGTGCCTCTGCTGGCCGGGGAATCCGTGGCCGAGGGCGGATTTACCGTGCGCGCGATGGCCTCGGCCGAGCGGCTGATGGGCATGATCATGGGGCGCGCGCAAGACGCGATGAATTGACGTGATCCGTGCCTGACGGTCTGTTCATCAGTTTCGAGGGGATCGACGGGTCCGGCAAATCCACCCAGGCGCGTCTGCTGGCCGATGGTTTGCGCGCTGCGGGCCGCGAGGTGGTGCTGACGCGTGAGCCGGGCGGGTCCGACGGGGCCGAGGCGATCCGTCGCCTGCTGGTAGAGGGCGACCCGGAGCGCTGGTCGGCGGAAACCGAGATCCTGCTCTTCAACGCGGCGCGGCGCGATCATGTCGAACGGCTGATCCGGCCCGCGCTGGCGCGCGGTGCGGTGGTGATCACGGATCGTTTCGCCGATTCCACCCGCGTCTATCAAGGCGTGGCGCGGGCCAGTCTGCGCGGTCTGGTCGATCAGCTGCATGATCTGGTGATCGGAATCGAGCCGGATCTGACCTTCGTGATCGACATGGATCCGGAAGTGGCGCTTGCGCGGGGGTTGGCGCGCGGATCGGGCGAGGACCGGTTCGAGGAGCTGGGCCTTGGCTTTCAGGAAGCGCTGCGCGCAGGGTTCTTCGATCTGGCGCTGTCTTTTCCTGAGCGGATCGTCATGATCAATGGGGCGCAGACACCTGACGAGGTTGCGCAGGATGTGGCAGCGCAACTCAGGGCGCGGCTGGATGGCTGATCTCGATGACATCCAGCCGCCCGATCAGCTGGAGGGCGCACCGCATCCGCGCGAGACGGCCCGTCTGTTCGGGCAGGAACAGGCCGAAGCGGCGTTTCTGCACGCCTATAATTCGGGGCGGCTGCATCATGGCTGGCTGATTTCCGGCCCGCGCGGAGTGGGCAAGGCGACGCTGGCCTGGAAACTCGCGCGGTTCCTGCTGGCGACCCCGCCCGATGATGGCGGCATGTTTGCAGCCCCCCCGCCCGAAAGCCTCGATATCCCCGAGGATCACCCGGTCGCGCGTCGGTTGCGCGCGGGCGCGGATGGCGGGCTGTTGGTGATCCGGCGGGGGCTGGATGAGAAGGGCAAGCTGCAGCGCGATATCACCGTGGGTGTGATGCGCAAGCTGCACGGGTTTTTCGGCCTGTCCGCGCCGGATGGCGGGCGGCGGGTGGTGATCATCGATGCCGCCGATGAGATGAACGCGAATGCCGCCAATGCGCTGTTGAAGGCGCTGGAAGAGCCGCCCGAAAAGGCGTTTCTGCTGCTGGTGGCGCATCAACCTTCACGGCTGTTGCCCACGATCCGCTCGCGCTGCCGCGATCTGCGGCTGATGCCGCTGGCGGGCGCGGATTTCGCAGGCGCATTGGAACAGGCCGGGGTCGTTGAGAACAGCGCGGCCCTTGCGCAACTGTCGGGCGGGTCTGTCGGCGCTGCGGTCACGCTGGCACAGGGCGGCGGGGCCGAGATTTACGCCGCATTGGTGCAGATCTTCGCAGGCGCCCCGCGTGTGGACCGCGCGCTGGCCCTGAAGCTGGCCGAATCGGTTGCAGGCAAGGCCAATGACACGCGCTTTGCGATGCTGCTGGCGCTCTATGATCTGTTCATGGCGCGGCTTGCGCGCGCAGGCATTTCCGGCCCCCCGCCCGAAGCTGTGCCGGGCGAAGCGGCGCTTTTTGCGCGGCTTGCGCCGCATGATGCCGCCGCGCGCGCTTATGCGGCATTGGCGCAAGACCTGGGGGCACGGGCGCGGCATGGGCGCGCGGTGAACCTTGACCCTGCCGCTGTGGTGCTTGATATGGTGCTGCAAACCGAAAGAGAGGCGCGCAGGTTCCTCTGAAACCCTCGCGCCCGGAGAGATCATGCCGCCCGAGATCGTTGACAGCCATTGCCATCTGGATTTCCCGCAACTGGCCGAGGATCTGGAGGCTGTGATCACCCGCGCCCGCGAAGCCGGGGTGACGCGGATGGTGACGATCTGCACCAAGCTGCGCGAAGCCCCCAGCGTGCAGGCGATTGCCGAGGCGCATGAGGGTGTGTTTTTCGCTGCGGGCACCCATCCGATGAGCGTGGCCGCTGAGCCGATGGTGTCCGTGGAGGATCTGGTTGCCCTCGCCGCGCATCCGAAAATGGTGGGCATTGGCGAGACAGGGCTGGATTATCATTACACGGCGGAAAGCGCGGCGCTGCAGAGGCAAAGCCTGCGCATCCATATCGAGGCCGCGCGCCAGACCGGGCTGCCGCTGATCATCCATGCGCGCGACGCCGATGAGGACATGGCGCGTATCCTGTCTGAGGAACACCGCGCAGGCAGCTATGACTGCGTGATGCATTGTTTTTCTTCGGGCGAAGGACTGGCGCGCGCAGCACTCGATCTGGGGTTTTACCTGTCCATGTCCGGCATCGCGGCCTTTCCGAAAAGCGAGAGCTTGCGCGAGATTTTCCGCGCCGCGCCGCTGGAGCGCATTTTGCTGGAAACCGACGCGCCCTATCTGGCCCCGCCACCCTATCGCGGGCGCCGCAATGAACCGGCCTACACTGTGCACACGGCCGAAGCGGGCGCAAAGGCGTTCGACATGCCGCTGGACGCTTTCGCGGCCGCGACCACGGCGAATTTCAACCGCCTGTTCCGAAAGGCCGCCTGATGGCTGAATTGCGCGCCACGATTCTGGGCTGCGGGTCTTCGGGCGGTGTGCCGCGGATTGGCGGGGTCTGGGGCGATTGCGATCCGGCAGAGCCGCGCAATATCCGCCGCCGCTGCTCGCTTCTGCTGGAACGGATCACCGATCAGGGGCGCACGCAGGTTCTGATCGATAGCTCGCCCGATATGCGCGCGCAGCTTCTTGATGCGCAGGTCGGGACTTTGGATGCGGTGGTCTTCACCCATTCCCATGCTGATCATGTCCACGGGATCGATGATCTGCGCCAGATCGTGTTCACCACGCGCAAGCGGCTGCCGGTCTGGGCTGACGGGCCGACGCAGGATGCGTTGCTGGCGCGGTTCGGCTATGCTTTCGTGCAGCCGAAGAACTCGCCCTACCCGCCGATTCTGGATCTGCACACGATCGATGGTGCGGTGACAATCGAAGGCGCGGGCGGGCCGCTGGTGCTGCATCCGATCCGGCTGAACCATGGCTCGGTCGATGCGCTGGGCTTCCGGGTCGAGGGGCTGGCCTATGCGCCCGATGTGGTGGGCATCTATCCCGAAAGCTGGCCGATGCTTGAGGGGCTGGATGTCTGGATCGTGGATGCGCTGCGCCGCAAGCCGCATCCCAGCCATGCACATCTGGAGATGACGCTGGACTGGATCGCGCAGGCCAGCCCGCGGCAGGCGGTGCTGACAAACATGCATGTCGATCTTGATTATGCGACGCTTTGCGCGGAATTGCCCGATCATGTGCGGCCCGCGCATGACGGCATGATCCTGACACTTCCGGTCTAGACGATGCAGGCGCTGGCCGATGTCATCCTTCCGGTCTTTCTGGTCATCGGCTTTGGCTATGTCGCGCGCTGGCGCAGGCTGATCACGGATGAGCATGTCGATGGGGTCGTGCAATTCGCGCAGAATTTCGCCGTGCCCTGTCTGTTGTTTGTGGCCATCGCCCGGCTGGATCTGGCGCAGGATTTCGACTGGCGGCTGCTGGTTGCCTTTTATACCGGCGCGCTGTCGGGCTTCGGGCTTGGGTTTTTCGGCGCGCGTTTCCTGTTCCGGCGCGACTGGGAGGATTGCGTGGCCATCGGCTTTGTCGCGCTGTTCTCGAACTCGGTTCTGCTGGGCCTGCCGATCACCGAACGCGCCTATGGGTCGGATGCGCTGGCCGCGAATTATGCGATCATCGCAATCCATTCGCCGCTCTGCTATGCGGTGGGGATCACCGCGATGGAGCTGATCCGCAATCGCGGGGGCCGGATGCGCGACACGGCGCGGCAGGTCTTTGTCGCGATGTTCCGCAATGCACTTGTGATCGCGATCGGGCTGGGCTTCGTGGTGAACCTGACGGGCTTTCCGATGCCCGGCGTGGCCGATCAGGCGCTGGACATGATGGTGCGCGCCGCGCTGCCGGTCGCCCTGTTCGGGCTGGGGGGCGTGCTTTATCGCTACCGGCCCGAGGGCGATCTGCGCACCATCGGCTATGTAGTGGCACTGTCGCTGGTGGTGCATCCGCTGATCACCTACGGGCTTGCACGCGCCTTCGGGTTGGGGACTGAGGTGCTGCGCTCGGCGGTGGTGACAGCGGCGATGGCGCCGGGGGTGAATGCCTATGTCTTTGCCAATCTTTACGGGCGGGCCAGGCGTGTGGCGGCGTCATCGGTGCTGATCGGCACGCTGGGGGTGATGGTGACGGGCTGGGTGTGGTTGCAGATCCTGCCGTAAGCTGCGTGGCCTGCCACGCACCCTACCAGCGCAGGCGCGCGTGAAAGACGAATAGGGCCAGTCCAGCGGATTGCTGACCAGACCCGCCAGGACCGGGCTTTCGCGACACAGGTTCAGATGTGCCGCGAGATCCCCATCATCGCGGATATGATGCTCCCAGAAGCGCCGTTGCCAGATCCCGCGCTCGCCTCGCCTTACATGCGACGGGCGGCGTCTGCCCATGGGCAGGGCCCGCGAAAAGCGCGACTTGATCAGCCGCCAGCGCAGGGAATAGGCGCTGTCCCCGTCGGGCAGGCCCCAGATGCACAGCATCCGGTCGGGCAGCACCACCCATGCCAGAATATCGAACGGGTGATCCTTGCGTGTCAGGCGGACGGCTTGGCGCAAGACATCGATATGACGCACCAGCAGATCGCCGGGGCGTTGGGCAAGAGCGACCTCGAAGAAGATGATGGCACCGGAAATGCGGGGGCGGCGATAACAGGACATGCCCCAATCTCTCCGAGAATGGTTAATTCCGCGTGAAGCCGCGTAAGGTGCGTGGCCTGCCACGCACCCTACCCTGTCCGAGGGGGCTTCCCTTCCCGCGCCCCGCATGGCACCAAGTCTGTGACCACAGTTCAAGAGGCCGCGACCATGACCCCTGCCCCTTTCCCTGCTGCCCGTCTGCGCCGCCTGCGCCGCACCCGCGCCCTGCGCGAGATGGTGCAGGAACACGGGCTGAGCGCGCGCGACCTGATCTGGCCGGTTTTCATCCGCGATGGCGACGGCATGGAAGAGCCGATCCCGTCGCTGCCCGGTGTCAACCGACTGTCACTCGACCGGCTGCTCCCGGCGGCCGAACAGGCCCATGCGCTCGGCATCCCTGCGATCTGTCTCTTTCCCTATACGGATCCCAGCCTGCGTACAGAGACCTGCGAAGAGGCCTGGAATCCCGAAAACCTGACCAACCGCGCGATCCGCCTGCTGAAACGCGAATTGCCCGATCTGATGGTGATGACCGATATCGCGCTGGACCCTTACAACGCCAATGGCCATGACGGTTTCGTCATCAACGGCGAGATCGTCAATGATCGGACCGTGGAAGCGCTGGTGAAGATGGGACTCGCCCAGGCAGAGGCCGGGGCCGATATCCTTGGTCCCTCGGACATGATGGATGGTCGTATCGGCGCGCTGCGCCTCGCGCTCGAAGCCGAAGGCCACAGCGATGTCGCGATCCTGTCCTATGCCGCGAAATTCGCCTCCGGCTTCTATGGCCCGTTCCGCGATGCGGTCGGTGCTGCGGGTCGGCTGGTGGGCGACAAGGCCACCTATCAGATCAATCCGTCCAACCGCGACGAGGCCCTGGCCTGCGTCGCGCGCGATCTGGCCGAGGGCGCGGATATGGTCATGATCAAACCCGGCATGCCCTATCTCGATATCTGCCGCGCGGTAAAAGACCGCTTCCAACGCCCGACCTTCGCCTATCAGGTCTCGGGGGAATATGCGATGCTGATGGCTGCGGCGCAGAATGGCTGGCTCGATGGCGAGAAGGTGATGCTGGAAAGCCTGCTGGCCTTCCGGCGCGCGGGCTGCGACGGGGTGCTGAGCTATTTCGCCCCGCGCGTGGCGCAGGCTTTGCGCGGCTGAACGCGGGCGAAGCCTCGCCGATAAGCCCCACAGGGGCGTGACAGACGCGGATTTTCGCGCTATGTTCCAATCATACAGAGTGCGCAAGGCACCGCGAGCAGAGGCAAACACATGATCGACATGAACCGGCGGGTTTTCGCGACTTCCGGGCTGGCAGCACTCGCAGCGCTGACAGCCTGTTCGAATGCAATGGGCACCGAGGGCGCGGCGTCGCTCGATGCGCGGGTCGATGCGGCCCGCGATTATCTGCGCAACAATTACCCCGGCCTGGGCGAGTTGTTCGAGAACGCACGCGGGATCCTCTATATTCCGGTCGTCACCGAAGGCGGGCTGTTTGTCGGCGGCGCTTACGGGCGCGGCGCGCTGCGCATCAATGATGCAACCGTGGATTACTACTCGGCCACACGCGCCAGTTTCGGCCTGCAGGCCGGCGCGCAGCAATATGCCCATGCGCTGTTCTTCATGACCGAACAGGCATTATCGGATTTCCGCTATTCGCCCGGCTGGGCCGCAAGCGCCGATCTGCGCTACGCAACCCCCACGCGCGGCGGCTCGATGGGCACCGAAACCACCACCCAGTTCGCGCCGATCATCGCAGTCGTGTTCGGCCAGTCAGGGGTGATGGCCGGCGCATCACTCGCCGGCGTCAAATACGCCCGCATCATCCCCTGAGCGCGATCAGGCGTTGACTGCCGCCACATCCTCGGGCGTGGCAAAATTGCGCGTGGTACTGCCGCGCGCAATACGCTTGATCATCCCCGACAGCGCCTTGCCCGCCCCGATCTCCCAGAACTCGGTCACGCCCTGCCCGACCATCCACTCGACGGATTCGCGCCAGCGCACTGACCCTGTCACCTGCGCGACGAGCAGCGCGCGAATCTCATCAGGGTCCGAGACCGCTTCGGCCCGCACATTGGCGACCAGCGGCACCAAAGGCGCGCGCAGGCTTACATCCGCCAAAGCTGCCTGCATTGCCTCGGCGGCAGGTTGCATCAGCGCGCAATGAAACGGGGCCGAGACCGGCAACAGCAACGCCCGTTTCGCCCCGCGCGCCTTCGCGATCCCGACTGCGCGCTCGACCGCCGCCTTATGGCCCGAAACCACCACCTGCGCCGGATCATTGTCATTGGCCGCCTGACAGACCTCACCCTCGGCTGCCTCGCGCGCCACCTCGCTGGCAGTCGCGAAATCCAGCCCCAGAAGCGCGGCCATCGCCCCCTCGCCCACTGGCACCGCCTCCTGCATCGCGCGCCCCCGAATGCGCAACAGCCGCGCAGCATCGCCGATCTCAAGCGCACCGACTGCGGCCAGCGCCGAATATTCACCCAGCGAATGCCCGGCCACAAAGCCTGCATCGGTCACCACGACCCCTTCGGCTTCCAGCGCGCGCAATGCGGCCAGCGAGGTCGCCATCAGCGCAGGTTGCGCATTGGCTGTCAGCGTCAGCTCTGCAATATCGCCATCCCAGACACGCGCAGAAAGCTTCTCGCCGAGCGCGTCATCCACTGCGTCATACACGGCTTTCGCCTCTGGACAGGCTTCGGCCAGGGCCTTGCCCATACCGATGGTCTGCGCTCCCTGACCCGGAAAAACAAATGCGCGGCTCATGCTCACCCCCTCAAAACCCTTGTGAGCACGGGATAGACGCAAAGGCCGCAAAGGTGCAAGCCTTGGCCGCTTCATCTTGCCTGAAATACTCAATTGCGACAGCAGGTCCCGGCGCACGGCCTGACCTTGCAGGTCAACCAGCCTGTGTCAGCGCCTCGATCCGCCCCACCATCGCGCGCAGCCCGTTGGAACGCTGCGAGGACAGATGCTCGTCCAGCCCCAACCGCCGCATTTCGGCCAGCGCATCGACCTGTGCTGCCTCGCGCAGGCTGAGCCCCGAATAGAGCGCGTGCAGCACCGCGATCAACCCGCGCACGATCATCGCATCACTGTCGCCTGCGAAATCGAACTGTGCCTCGGGTCCTGATCCGTCCAGCACCGGATGAATCCAGACCTGACTGGCGCAGCCATCAACCTTGGTCGCGGGCGATTTCAACGCCTCATCCATCGCGGGCATGGCGCGGCCAAGCTCTATCACATGGCGATAGCGGTCCTCCCAGTCGTCCAGAAACTCGAAGGTTTCGGCGATTTCCTCGAAACGGTCTGTGGCCATCGGTCCTGTCTCTGCAATCCGGTCCTGACGGTTAGCTAAGCGCAACATGGCCGAAGGTCCAGCCCTGCGGGCAGGCGATCACGCCCAGAGCGCGCGAGGCACTTTTCAAAGCCGCTCTATTGCGCTACCCAAAGCTGTCGCTGTTTTGACCTGACCCATCGGAAGGACTGCCCATGACAAAGCCATTTCTTGCTGCTCTGGCCATGGTGCTGGTGCTTGGTGCCTGCGGCGGGATGCGCGAGTCGCAGCTCAATCCGATGAACTGGTTCGGGCGCGACAGCACGGAAACCCTGGTGCCGCGCGGTGGCTGGGGCACAGGTACGGACCGGCGCGCGCTGGTCCCGGTCGTGCGCGATATGGAAGTGATTGCCACCACCGGGGGGGCGCTCCTGCGCGCCAGCGGCGTGACCGCAACCCAGGGCTGGTGGGATGTCGAATTGCGCCCGGTCAATGATGGACGCCCGGTCGACGGGGCGTTGATCTATGAATTTGTCGTGGCCCAGCCGCGCAGCCAGATGCCCGTTTCAACCGAGCCCGCGCGCACTGTCACCGCTGCAGTCAAGATCCCGAGCCCGCGCCTGCAGGATGTGCGCCGCATCATCGTGCGCGGTGCCGAGAATGCGCGCACAGTCACGCGCTGACGCTCAGGGCTTGCACATTCAGGGCTTGCGGCGCGGCGGTGCAGTGCCGCCACCCCGTCCCGCTCCGCCACTCCTGTCCGGTCCGGAACCCCTGCCCGGTTTTCCCCCGCGCGGCTTGCCCCCTGTCGGCTTCGATCCGGCGAATTTTCCGGCCCCTGCTTTTGGTTTGCCGCCGCCAGGGCGATCCATGCGCTGCGAGACATTCTCCGCCCCGGTCCGAAAGCTGCTGCCCCCGGCCTTTGCGGACGCGGAGTCGCCGTGACGCGCAGGCTGGTCATTGCCGCGCGCGCCCTTGGCCCCATCCTTGCGCGGCCCCTTCGGCCGGTCTGCCCGTTCCGCCCCATTTCCGGGCTTGCCGCCCCCATCAGGTCGCGCAGGCTTGCCGTGACGCGGTTTGCGCGGGCTGTCCGCAGCCTCGCGGTTCTCTGGACGCGGGGCGCGGCGATCCTCGCCAAAGGCGCGATGCGACGCGCGGGCGGGGCCTTCAGGCACCTCAGAGGGGCGCGGCTTGTAGGGTGTGCGCGGCTTCGGGGCGCTGTCATCGCGGCGCGGCGCAGATTTGCGCGGTCCATCCGGCTTGTCGGACCAACGCGGCCTGGGTGCAGCGCTGTCGCGCGGAGCCCCGCGGCGCTCGGGGCGCTCGGGGCGTGTGTCCTGTGGCGCGTGATCGAGCTTGCGCGCGGTGATATCCTCTTCCAGCACGCCGCTATCGCCCAGCCGCGCGATGAGGGCCGGGGCGGCCCCTTCCGCGATTTCCACAGCCGTCGTGCTGGTCCCGACCTTGATCCGCCCGATACTGGCCTTGTCCAGATTGCCCGCACGGCACAACATCGGCAGCAGCCAGCGCGCTTCGGCCCGCTTGTCCTGCCCGACCGAAAGCTCGAACCAGACCGACGGGCCGAAAGCCGCGCGCTCGGGGCGCGCTTTGGGGTTCGGGGCCAGTTCTATATCTTCAGGCGCGGACAAACCTGCGCGGTAAAGCCGCAGGCAGGCCGCCGCGATGGCTTCGGGGCTGCGTTCGGTCAATAGCTCGGCCGCGAAACGCGCCTCATCCTCGGTCAGATCACCGTCCCAGACGGGGGCTTCGCGCAGGCGCTGTTCATCCAGCGCCAGGATTTCCTCGGCCGTGGGCGGGCTGACCCAATCGGCGCTGATCCTGGCCCATTTCAAGAGCCGCTCGGCCTTGCCTGCGGCACGATCCGGCGCAATCAGCACCGACACGCCCTTGCGCCCGGCCCGACCTGTGCGGCC
This sequence comes from Natronohydrobacter sp., assembly GCA_007118445.1. Classification (GTDB taxonomy): domain Bacteria; phylum Pseudomonadota; class Alphaproteobacteria; order Rhodobacterales; family Rhodobacteraceae; genus Roseinatronobacter. Next base: position 1,149 of record SKRP01000211.1, on the reverse strand, counting down.
CGAGCGGTGCAACAGCGCTTCGGTATTCATCGGCAGATCGGCATGGATCACCAGATCAAGATTCGGCAGATCGATGCCGCGCGCGGCCACATCAGTCGCCACACAGACCCGCGCCCGCCCGTCGCGCAGGGCTTGCAGCGCGTGGCTGCGCTCATCCTGGCTCAGCTCGCCCGACAGGCTGACCACCGAAAGGCCGCGATTGGTGAAACGCGCGGTCAGCCGCGCCACAGTGGCGCGGGTATTGGCAAAGACGATGGAGGCCGGCGCATCATGGAAGCGCAGCAGGTTGATGATGGCGTGTTCGGCCTCGGAGGCCGCGACCTTGACCACCTGATAGGAGATGTCGCTGTGCTGCACACCGCGCGAAATCGTCGTCACGCGCACCGCGTCGCGCTGATAGGTCTTGGCGATTTCGACAATCGCGGGCGGAACGGTGGCTGAAAAAAGCAGCGTGCGCTTGCTCTCTGGCGCTTCACCCAGCATGAATTCCAGGTCTTCGCGAAAGCCCAGATCGAGCATTTCATCGGCCTCATCCAGCACGACCGCGCGCAGATCGGACATAACAAGCGCGCCGCGCGTGATATGGTCGCGCAAGCGGCCCGGTGTGCCGACCACGATATGCGCGCCCCGGTCGAGCGTCCGGCGCTCGTCGCGCGGGTCCATGCCGCCGATGCAGGAGACGACCTTGGCGCTGGTTTTCGCATAGAGCCATTGCAATTCGCGCTGCACCTGCAGGGCGAGTTCGCGGGTGGGGGCGATGACAAGGGCGAGCGGCAGGGCGGGCGGGCCGAAGCGTTCATCCGTGCCCAGAAGCGTGCCTGCGATGGCCAGACCGAAGCCCACAGTCTTGCCCGACCCGGTTTGCGCCGAGACCAAAAGGTCCGCATCGGCGAGTTCCGGGGCGGTGACCGCCTCTTGCACATCAGTCATCGTGTCGAAGCCGCGCTCGGTGAGGGCTTCTTTCAGGGTAGCGATCATCGTCAGGGAATCCTTGGGGTCTGGCACCCGCAAGGTGCGCATCAAACCCCGCGCTATAGGGGAAGTGTGGGCTGGTGTCGAGGGGTCCGGTGTTCAAGCACGCGAGGAAAAGAGCGCCCGCTCATGGCCCTCCCGCCCGCCCATGCCATTCGCGGGCGCTGCCCGGCTGTG
>SKRP01000038.1 GCA_007118445.1 Natronohydrobacter sp. | reverse complement strand
GTTCCGGGTCGAACCGGGCGAGCTACTGGCGCTGGTCGGCCATTCAGGGTCGGGCAAGACCACAGTGCTGCGCACCATCGCCGGGCTGTGGCACCCGCAGCGGGCGCTTGTGGCGGTGAATGGCCAAGTCTGGCTGGACAGCGCGGCGGGGGTCGATCTGCCCGCGCATCGCCGCCGGGTCGGGGTGGTGTTTCAGAATTATGTCCTGTTCCCGCATATGAGCGCTGTGCAGAATGTCATGGTCGCAATGCCTGTCCCCGATCGGGCAGAGGCCGAGCGCATCCTTGATCTGGTCAATCTGCAGGGCCTGTCTGATCGCAAGCCCGCGCAATTGTCGGGCGGGCAGCAGCAGCGTGTCGCGGTGGCGCGGGCCTTGGCGCGCAAACCGCTGGCGCTGTTGCTGGATGAACCGTTTTCCGCCGTGGATCGCAGCACGCGCGAGAAGCTGTACAATGAAATCATCGCGCTGCGGTCTCGCCTTGCCATGCCCGTGGTGCTGGTCACGCATGACATGAACGAGGCGCAGCTTCTGGCGGATAGTCTGGTGGTGATCGCGCAGGGGCGCGTTGTGCGCGCGGGCAGCACGGCAGATGTGATGGCCGACCCGGACGCGCTGCGCGCCATGGGCATTCGCGAGGTCGCGGCCATGCTGCCGGTCACTGTGGCCGAGCATCTTGGCGACGGGCTGACCCGGCTGGATGCGCCGACCGGGCCGCTTTACCTGCCGGGGGTGAGCGCGGCCCCCGGCACCAGCCTGCGCGTGCGGATCATGGCGCATGAGGTTCTGCTGTCGCGGCGCTGGCCAGAGGGGCTGTCAGCGCAGAATATCCTTGCCGGAAAGGTGCTGCGCGTTGTGGCCGGGAAAGGGCCTGCGGTGACAGTGCATATTGCCATCGGCGGACATGAGATCCTCGCCCGGATCACAAGGCGCGCGGCAGAGCAGATGGCCTTGCAGCCCGGCGAGACCGTTCATGCGATTCTGAAATCCATGTCCGTGGCCCGCGATCATGTCGCGCGGGCCCCGGTGACTGGCAGCGGTGCCTGACCCGCAAGCGCGGACCCGGCAGCCGAACACATGCGTCGCAGTATCTTCAGCCGCGCATCATCTGACCTTGTCAGATGCTGTTCGTCCCTGCCGCTCTGGACAATTCCCGCTCCAGCTGGCGCTCGCCTTCGGCCCGCGGTTTGCTGAAGCGCGCCAGCAGCAGATAGGCGACCGGCGTCAGATAGAGCGTCGCCACAGTAGACAGACCCAGGCCGCCGACAACCACCCAGCCCAGCGCCTCGCGCGCTTCGGCCCCCGGCCCGGTGGACAGCACCAGCGGCACACCCCCCAGCACAGTCGAGGTCATGGTCATCATCACAGGCCGCAGCCGGATGGTCGCGGCATCTCGGATCGCCTTGCGCAGTTCTGCGCCCTCGTCGCGCAGCTGGTTGGCGAATTCCACGATCAGGATCCCGTTCTTGGCCATGATCCCCACCAGAAGCACCAGCCCGATCTGCGAATAGACATTCAGACTGACCCCGGTGAACAGCAGCGCAAAGGCCGCGCAGGCCAGCCCCAGCGGCACAGTCGCCATGACGACCACCGCCGAGACAAAGCTCTCGAACTGCGCGGCGAGCACCAGAAACACGATCAGCAGGGCAAATCCGAAAACCAGCGCGATCCCGGCCGATGTCTCGTCCAGCGTGGCGGCCTCGGCCAGCGGCAGCAGGCGCGCATCTGCAGGCAGGATCTCGGCGGCCAGCCGCTCTGCCTCGGCCAGCGCTGTGCCGAGGGGCTGGCCTGGGGCAAGGCTTGCGGTGATCTGGACCGCGCGTTGCTGCGCCTCGCGGGTCAGTTGCGGGGCCGTGGCGCGCTCTTCAAGTCGGATGAAGCTTGAAATCGGCAGAATCTGTCCAGAATCCGTGCGGATGAAACTCTGCTCCAGATCCCCCGGATCACGAACCGGCGTGCGCGTGGACAGCATCTGGATGTCATAGCTGCGGTCATCAATGAACACACTGCCCACGCTGCTGCCATCGAGCATCGCCTGCAGCGCCTCGCCCAGCCCGTCAAGGTTCACACCCAGATCGGACGCGCGCTCGCGATCCACCTCGATGGAAAGCTGTGGCTGCGTGGTTTCGAAATCCAGCCGGACCTGTCCGAAACGCCGGTCCTCATTCATCTGGTCAACCAGCACCTGCGCATTATCGGCCAGATCATCGTAATTGCTGCCCAGGATCGCAAAGCTCAGGCCCCGCCCTGCGCCGCGGATACGCAGCGAATTGGGCTGGATCGCGAAAGCACGAACCCCGATGACATTGCGCAATCCGGCATTGATCTGGCCGACGATCTCTTGCTGGCTGCGGTCGCGCTGGTCCCAGTCGGCCAGCGTCATCACCATGAAAGCACGATTGTCACGCCCTCCCAGCCCGACGATGGAAAACAGGTTCGTCACCTCACCCGAGGCGCGCAGGGGTGCGATGATTTCTTCGATCTCGCGCACCTTGCTGTCGGTGAAATCGATGGACACGCCCTGCGGTGCGCTCACGCTCAGGAGCGCCACACCGCGATCTTCAGGCGGGGTCAGTTCCTGCGGGATGGATTGCGAGGCAAACCATCCGGATGCAGCAAAGAGCAGCGCTGCAAGGATCACCGCAAAGGGCTGCGCCAGTGCGCGGTCGAGGCTGCCTGCATAGACCCCGGCGATCCATGTGCCGAAGCGCGCAACCGGGCCGGGGCGTGTATCGGTGGTGGTGTCGCGCAGCAGGCGACTGGCCAGAACCGGGCAGAGCGACAGCGCCACGACCGAAGAAATCAGCACCGCCATGGCCAGTGTGAAGCCGAATTCGCGGAACAACCCCCCGGCCTGACCGGGCAGAAAGGAGAGCGGCACAAAGACCGCAGCAAGCGTTGCAGTTGTCGTGACGACAGCGAAGAACACCTGCCGTGTGCCCAGCACGGCGGCTGCGCGCGTTCCCAGACCCTGCGCGCGGCGGCGCACGATGTTTTCCAGCACCACGATGGCATCATCGACCACCATCCCGGTGGCCAGCACCAACGCCAGCAGGGTCAGGATATTAACCGAGAAACCCACAAGATACACCGCCGCTACTGTCCCGATCAGCGCAATGGGCAGTGTGACTGCCGGGATGAAGGTCGCCCGCGCATCGCGCAGAAACAGATAGATCGTCGCGATCACGATCATGAGCGCGATGCTGAGCGTCTTGATCACCTCGACAATCGCGCCGCCGACGAAGGTCGCTTCGTCCGAGGTGACAAAGATGCGCACATCCTCGGGAAGAATTTCTTGCAACTCGTCCACAATCGCGGTGACATTGCGCGAGATATCGAGCGTGTTGCTCTGCGCCTGCCGGATGATGCCCAGCCCGATGCCGGTTTCGCCATTGGCCCGCAGGATTGTTTCCCCCGGCGCGGGGCCGAGCGTGACCACGGCCACATCGCCCAGCCGCACATCATCGCGCAACACCAGCGCCTCAAAGGCTTCGGCGGTCTGCACATTCGCGGTGGTGCGGACCTGAATGCTCTGGCGCTCATTGGACAGCGCCCCGGCTGGCACGTCGAAAGACACATTGCGCAGGACCGCGCGAATATCGGCCAGGCTGAGACCGCGCGCAGCAAGTTCCAGCATGTCGATATCGACGCGGAAAATCGCCGCGCGGTCACCAAAGACCTGCAGATCGGCCACGCCGGGCGCGGAAATCAGCCGGTCCTCGACCATATCCTCGACCAGCCGGGTCAGATCCTGCACCGACCGCGCGGGCGAGGTCACGCTGATGCGCATGACCGCGTCCGAGTCCGAATCGGCCTTGATGATCCGCGGCTCCTGCACCCCGTCGGGCAAGGCGTTGCGGATGCGCCCGATGGCGTCGCGGATATCGGTGGCTGCGACGTCGATATCGGTCGCGTCGCTGAATTCCGCCACAACGCGCGAGCGTCCGAAGCGCGATTCGGAAGAAATATTCTGCACCCCTGCCACGCGCCCGACCGCGCCTTCGATGCGGCTGGTGACTTCGCGGTCGATGCTTTCGGGCCCCGCGCCGCTGAACTGGGTTGTAACCGTGATCACCGGGCGGTCCACATTCGGCAATTCGCGCACCTCCACCGCGAACAGGCCCGCCAATCCGGCAATCACGATCAGGGCGCTGAACACAAAGGCCAGGATCGGGCGGCGCACGAAAAGCGCGATGCCCGAGCGCGAGACCTCGCGCAACTCGGTCGCGCTGTCCGTTTCAGACCTTGATGTATCGGGGCCGGATGGGGTCATGGCGCGCCTCGGATCAGATATCGGGAGAAGACCCGGACGGGTCCGGGTTGCTGCTGGCCTGCATGGCGGTTTCTTCCGGTGGGTCGGTCTGCGGGGCAGGGCGGATTTCGCGCGGGGCGACATCAGCACCGGGGCGCAGGTTCTGCACCCCTTCAACGATGACCGCCTGCCCCTCGCTCAGGTCCGCGCGCACCAGCACCGAGGTGTCCCGGCGTTGCACGATCTCGATCCGCTTGCGCTGGGCTTTCTCATCTTCATCCAACGCCCAGACGAAAGCCCCGTTGCGGTCCCATTGGATGGCCAGCGGATCGACCAGCGGCAGCGTTTCGCCCGGCAGCTCGACCGAGACCCGAAACGCCATGCCGGGGCGCAGGCGGTCATCATCATTCGCGATCTCGCCCTGCAGACGCAGCGAGCGGTTGCCTTGATCGACGCGCGCATCAATGGCGCTGACCTGGCCGCTCAGCAACTCGTCGGGCCGCGACAAGGGGCTTGCCTGCAGCCTATCCCCGACCGAGATCAGACCGACCAGTCGTTCAGGAATCTGGAAATCGACCAGCAATGTGGTGCGGTCATCCAGTCGGACCAATTCCGTGCTGGTCGTGACCTGATTGCCGGGCTCGAGCGCGATCAGCCCGATCCAGCCGGAAATCGGGGCCGTGATCTGACGACGGCGCAACTCGAATTCCGCGTCGCGCAGATCGAGCGTCGCGCGGTTCAGCGCCAGTTCCGCATCGTCGATCTGCACCTGCGTGGCCGACCCGCTGTCGCGCAGCCGCGCCACGCGATCCGCACGGGCCTGCGCGTCCTGCAAGGCCAGCTGGGCGCGTGCAACGGCCAGTTGCTGGGCTTCGTCGGTCAGTTCGGCGACCAGATCGCCGGCTTCGACCCAGTCGCCAGAGCGCACAGCCACGGATTTCAGCGTCCCCGCGACTTCCGGTGACAGCGCAACACTGCGCTGCGCGGTCGCCGTGCCGATGGATACGACCCGGCTGCCCGCATCCGCCCTGGCCACTTCCTGCGCGATCACCTGCACCTCGCCGCCGCCAAAGGGCGGCCCGCCGCGCCCGCCGCTTGCGCCGTCTTCGGCGATGGGCAAGCCTGCTGCCCGCATCGGGCCGAGCAGCCCCATGCGTTCGAGCACCGGATGCGAGGCAGGCAGGAAAACCGCCCAGGCCGTCACGCTGACAAGGGCCAGTCCCAGACAAATGGCAATAAGCTTGATCCAGTATGACATGTCGCGCCTCTGTGTTAGGTCGAGCAGAGCCTGCGCAAAGAAGTAGCGCAGAATCCGGCCGGGCACATGACGTATCGACCAATGCACGCATGTTTTATCGCATGCTGCCTGCGAAAGGCCCACCGGATCGGGCTTTTTGTCCGGTCCGAAGACGAGTCTGGACAACACTCTGCCCGCGTCAGCTTCGCGGACGCCCAAGCGGGAACGCGGTTTGGCGGAACCGGATATTGTCACATCTTCGCGCCGCGGGCTCTGGTCTGACTGTAAAAAAACCGATATCCAGTTGTGGCAGGCCGTGCAGCGACAGGAGCTTGAGTGGATATCAGTACCGGTTCGATCTTCTATGAAATTGCGCTTCTGGTGCTGCTGGCCGCTGGCGTCGGGTTCATTGGCCTGCTGCTGCGCCAGCCGCTGGTCGTGGCCTTCATCGCGGTGGGCGTGCTGGCCGGGCCGGATGCGCTGGGGCTGGTGTCATCGGTCGAATTCATCGAGACGCTCAGCCAGATATCGATTGCCGTGCTGCTGTTTCTGGTCGGTCTGAAACTGGATGTGAGCCTTGTGCGCAATCTGGGCAAGGTGGCCGTGGCGACCGGGCTGGGGCAGGTGGGGTTCACCGCGTTTTTCGGCTTCCTGATCTGCCTTGCGCTGGGCATGGACATGATCACCTCGATCTATATCTCTGTGGCGCTGACCTTCTCGTCCACGATCATCATCGTCAAGTTGTTGTCGGACAAGCAGGAAATCGGCGCGCTGCATGGCAAGATCGCGCTGGGTTTCCTGATTGTGCAGGATATTTTCGTTGTGCTGGCCATGGTCACGCTGTCGGCCATCGGGGTGGGCATGAGCGACGATACTGGCGGTGCCTGGGAGGTGCTGCAGGTCTTTCTGGGCGGCGCGGCGATGGTCGGGGCAGTGATCCTGTTCATCCGCTATATTGCCGATCCGCTGCTGGGGCAGGTCGCGCGTTCGCCCGAATTGATGGTGATCTTTGCGGTGGGCTGGGCGGCCAGCCTTGCGGCTCTGGGCGATTTTCTGGGTTTCGGCAAGGAACTTGGCGGGCTTCTGGCCGGGGTCTCGCTGGCCTCGACCGGGTTTCGCGATGCCATCGGATCGCGGCTGGCCTCGCTGCGTGACTTTCTGCTCTTGTTCTTCTTCATCAATCTGGGCGCGGCGCTGCAGCTTTCGACGCTGGGGGACCAGATCGGCCCGGCCATCGTGCTGTCGCTTTTCGTGCTGATCGGCAATCCGCTGATCGTGCTCGCGATCATGGGGTTCATGGGCTACCGCAAGCGCACCGGGTTTCTGGCCGGGCTGACTGTGGCGCAGATTTCCGAATTCTCGCTCATTTTCATGGCAATGGGCATCACCATCGGCCATGTCGGTGGCGAAGCGATGGGGCTGGTCACGCTGGTCGGTCTGGTGACGATTGCGATCTCGGTCTACATGATCACCTGGTCGCACAAGCTGTTCGAGATCTGCGAGCCCTGGCTTGGAATGTTCGAGCGGCGCAAAGCCTTTCGCGAAACTGCCGATACGGATGGCGAGGTCGAAGCACGCGGGCATGATTTCGTGGTGTTCGGGCTGGGCCGCTATGGGTGCCGGATCGGGGCACGCCTGCAGGAAAAGGGCTATAATGTTCTGGGCATCGATTTCGACCCTGCAGCGCTGGCCAATTGGCGGCGCATGGGAATGGAGGCCACCTATGGCGATGCCACCGACCCGGAATTCGTGGCGCATCTCGATCTTTCCGGGGTTCAGGCTGTGGTCTCTGCTGTGCCGCGCGACCGTGGCGCCCTGACCGAGGCCGATCCGCAGCTGGCGCTGCTACACGGCTTGCGCTCGGTCAATTATCGCGGGCGAGTGTTTCTGTCGGTGCAGAAAGTGGCCGAGGCGGATGAGCTGCTGGATCAGGGGGCCAGCGTTGTGCTGAAACCTTTTGACGATGCGGCGGATTACGCGGTGCGTCAGTTGATAAAGGCAGAGGAACGAGAGGCCGAAGCCTGACCACCAGCGCAAGACGACGCGATTGACAGCAGGGCTGGGCGACCGTGCTGCGCTGCTTTGTCGCGAGAGCGGATTGCCGGCAGTCCGGTCTCAGGCGGGGATCGACACAGTCTGCCGCACGCCCTGCGCATCCAGCAGCAGGATTTGCTCGATCCCGCCCAGTTGCATCGCGCCGCGGCGCAATTCTGTCCGGGTCATGAAACAGCCTGCTGTTGACAGCCCGTCCGCATCTGCGGCCCGGTCCGCCACGACAGCGATGCTGGCCCATCGCGGCGGTGTCGCGCGTATCGGGTGCAGGATGTGATCTGCGGTCGGGCCAAGCCGCAGCGCCGCCGGGCTGGAAACCGCCATGGCTTTGTCCTGCAGTTGCAGCGTGGCGAATGACCCGTGCTCCGGATCGGACAGGCCCAGATTCCACGGCCCGCCAATCGTTGCGGTCTCGCCGATATCGACCATCACCTGCGTCAGCCCGGCAGTTTGCAGCAGCGCCTTGACCGCATCTGTCGCCGCCCCCTGCGCAATGCCGTTCAGGCTGAGCGCCTGCCCTTCGCCCAGCCGCAGCCCGCGACGGGCCGGGCCGGGCAGCGCGACCCGGTCCCATCCCACCTGCGCGCGCGCGGCGTCGATATCGCCGCCGGTCGCATAGGCCAGCCACAGCGGCTGGATGGTCGGGTCGAACAGCCCGCCGGTCGCGTGATACAGCCGGTTGCTGCGCGCGATCATGTCCTGCCAGCGCGCGTCAAGATCGGGCAGATGCCCCTCGCGGTTCAGCCGGGTGATATCCGAGTCTGCGCGGAACAGGCTGAAGCGGGACTCATAGGCTTCGATTTCCAGCCGCAGGCGGGCCAGCAGCGGGCGGGTCAGCGCATCGGGGCCGCGCAATGTGATGCTGACATCCGCCCCGAGTGCGGTGCCCTGCCATCTGGTGCGCGGCAGGCGGGGCTGGTCGCGCGTCGAGCCTGCCAGCACCATGCAGGCGCTGATCGACAGGAAGCGGCGACGGGTCAGGGCGCTCATGCTGTGACCTCTGCGGGCTGGGCTGTGGCGGAGGGTGGCGCAGGCACGGCCCGCCCGGATTTGCGCGCGGCCAGAACAAGCGGGACGCAGCGTTTGTCGTCATCATGGATCGCGACACAATCAAGACATTGGAAACATTCGGAATAGGCGATCTTGCCGCTTTTCTCGATCGCGCCGTAATTGCATTTCACCCGGCACAGCTGGCACGGGCTGCCACATTCCGCGCGCCGGGCGATCCAGTCGCGCCCCCGGATCAGCCCGCCAATCGCCATGACCGCACCAAGCGGGCAAAGATAGCGGCAGAATCCCTTGAACAGCACCATGCCCAGCAGCAGCCAGAACGCAGCATAGGCGACATAGACCCATTCGCGGATGAAAAACACAGTGATCGCGGTCTTGAACGGCTCGATCTCGGCTGCGGTATCGACATGCTGCGGCGCGAAAACCACCAGCCCTACCAGCCCGCCAAGCGCGACATATTTCAGCGATTTCAGCCGCCTGTCCCATGCGGGCGAGGGGTCGATTTGTGGCAGGCGCAGGGCACGGCCCAGATGATGGGCAAATTCCTGCAAGGCGCCAAAGGGGCAAAGCCAGCCGCAGAACAGCCCCCGCCCCCAGAGCACGAAACCAAGGATCGCCGCTGCCCAGACCAGCAGCGAGAACGGGTCATAGAGCAGGAACACGTAAGAGCCGCCCTCAAGCGCTGTGCGCAACACGCCCAGCGGCGTGACGATGGATAATTGCCCCTGCCCCCAGAAGCCGACAAAGCCGGTCATCACGGCCAGAATCAGCAGCCGCGCCGGGGTGAAATGCGCCCAGCCTGCGAAACGGTTCATGCGCGCGCCCAGGGCCCAGACCAGCGCGGCCAGACCCAGTGCCAGCAGGATCAGGTCGATCTGGCGGCTATAGAGCGCCTCCAGCCAGGGCGGCAGCGGTGTGATGACCCGCTCGCGCAGGAAGAAGCGCGCATCGGTCTGGTGCTCCAGCTCCAGCTCCACCCGCCCGATTTCAGGGGTGATGAACCCGTGTTCGCGCACGGCCTCGATGATCAGGGTGAAGGGCTCGGCCGGGTTGAAGCCAAGCCTGCGATCCGTGCGCAGGATCATTGCCGTGCCCTCGGGCGCGTCGGGCGCCAGATCCACCAGAAAATCCGCATCGCGCAGGGCAACAGGCAACCCGCCCTGTTCGGCCTTGATCTGATCAGGCGAGGTGTTGCGCACGAAAGTCTCGCTGACCAGCCCGTGCCGACCCGCATCGATCAGCAGCAGGAATTCATCTGTGGGCGCAACCCCCTGAAAGCGCTCCATCTGCGCGATGGTCGAAGGGGCGAGCGCCGCGCGCGCCAGCGCCGGGGGGGTCACATCCAGCAGCCACAGATCGAGATAGGCCCCATCGGGATCGGCCTGCGCGTCCGGGTCGGAATAGGCCCAGCGCGTGCCCTGAAAAGCTGCGTCAATCTCGGCATTGCTGACGCGCAGATGGCCGACCAGCCCCTGTTCGACCAGATCGGCCCATGTCAGCGCCTCGTCATATTCGGGGTCCGGGCGCGCATCCGGGGCGGCGGCACGGCCCTGCATATGTTCGCGCGCGACCGAATGGGCGGCGGCCATGATCGATTCATGCGCGATCCGGACCGAAGCCGTGGCCTTGGTGATCCCGTCCAGCGCCACCAGCGATGAAGCCGCATCCGCGCCGCCATAGGGCGTGCCGATGGTCATGGGCGACCAGATGGATTTCCCGGCATATTGCTCGAAAAAGGCCAGAAACGGGGCCTCGCCCATACCGGAGATGAAAATCGGCTCATTATGGTGAACCAGCCGCACTGTGACAAAGGTTCCGTCACGGTCGAGCACCACCAGCGCATTGATCGGCGCACCGGCGAAACCGGGCAGGGCGGCATAGGGCTGCGTGGTGAAGGCGAACCCGGCAGGGGCCCCGCCCGAATTGACGACACGGTAGAGGCCCTTGTCATTCAGCGCCTCGCCCAGACCGAAAGGCGGCGGCACATAGGCCAGCATTTCATCGGGCGTGAGCACCTGCGCGCGGGCGGGCAGGGCCATCAGGACAAGCAGCAGCAGAAGGCGGAGAATCATGCGCATGAGAGGAAGAATATGGACGGTTCAGGCATTCGCCTATGCGACTTTCGCCGGGGGCGGAGACAGGAAAACCCGGCGCGAGGGCCGGGTTTTCCGAATAGCATCGCTGCGGATTACTCTGCCGATGCCAGCAGTTGATCAGGGATCCGGAAGGTCCAGACCGACCCGCCCTGGTTCAGATACGCGACCTGCTGGGCCACTTCACCGCCCCAGAGCGGCACAGCCCCGCCCCAGCCAGAGACGACCGAGAGCCATTGCACCCCATCTTCATCTTCCCAGGTGATCGGCTGGCCAACCACGCCAGACCCGGTCTGGAATTGCCAGAGCACCTCGCCCGTTTCATCGTCGATGGCCTTGATATAGCCTTCGGGCGTGCCGTAGAAGACCAGCCCGCCCGCAGTCGCCATGGCTGAAGACCACAGTGGCGCAGCGTTGTTGACCTGGAACTTGATCTCCATCGTGTTGGGATCAATCGCCTTCATCGCGCCGATATGATCTTCGAACAGGGGCTTGATGGTGAAACCTGCGCCCAGATAGGCCGCGCCTTGGCGATAGGTGATCGGCTCGTTCCAGATATCCATGCCCCATTCGTTCGCGGGCACATAGAAATAGCCGGTGCGCTGCGAATAGGCCATGTGCTGCCAGTTCTTGCCACCCAGGAAGCCCGGAACAGCCCAGACGACCTCACCGCGCTGGCCATCGGCCGAGTCTGCCGGATTGCCCGGACGGTTGTCATCGTTGAAGATCGGGCGGCCGGTCTCGTCAATGCCGCTGGCCCAGCTGATTTCCTCGACAAAGGGCATCGCATCGACAAAGCTGCCATCTTCGCGGTTCAGGATGTAGAAAAACCCGTTCCTGTCAGCCGTCGCCAGACGCCCGTTACCTTCGGCATCGGTGAAGGGAATAACCTCGTTTACGCCGTCATAATCCCAGCCTTCCCAAGGGGTTGTCTGGAAATACCACTTGATTTCACCTGTCGCCGGGTCCAGCCCGATGCGGCTGGCGGCATAAAGGTTGTCCCCTTCACGCAGATGGCTGTTCCAGGGCGCGGGGTTGCCGGTGCCGAAGATCAGCGTGTCGGTTTCCGCATCATAGGTGCCACCCAGCCAGGGCGCGCCGCCGCCCGTCTGCCACATATCGCCCGGCCAGCTTGCGTTCAGCGTGCCGGTCATGGTCGATTCCTCGCCATTGAGCTCACCCATATGGCCCTCGATCACCGGACGCCGCCAGACCAGCTCGCCATTCTCGGCATCGCGTGCCTCGACCGCACCGACGATCCCGAATTCACCGCCCGAATTTCCAGTGATGACCAGACCGTTCACGATCAGGGGCGCGGCTGTGTAGCTGTAGCCCTCGCGGTAATCGGCAAAGCGCTGGTTCCAGACCACTGCGCCTGTGTGGCGGTTCAGCGCCACGATGCGCGCATCCAGCGTGCCGAAATAGATATTGTCGCCATAGATCGCCGCGCCGCGGTTGATCACATCGCAGCAGGGCAGGATGCCTTCGGGCAGGCGCGCGTCATGCTGCCAGAGCTTGCGGCCGGTTTTCACATCCAGCGCGAAAACACGGCTGTAGGAGCCGGTCACATACATCACCCCGTCATAGACCAGCGCCTGGCTTTCCTGACCGCGCTGGCGCTCGCCGCCGAAGCTGAAGGACCATGCGGGAAACAGGTTCTGCACAGTGTCCTTGTTGATCTGGTCCAGCGGGCTGTAGCGCTGCATGTGGCGGCCCATACCATTGGTCAGGACACTGGTCGTCACCACGTCATCGCTGGCAAGATCGGCTTCAGTCACCTGTGCTGTGGCCATGGGCGCGGCCATTATCCCGGCGCAAACGGCCAGCAGAAATCTGTTCATCCTTCTTCCTCCCAAAGGGCCGGGCTTGGCCGGGGATCGGCGAGGCGCGGCGAGATCAGTGCCGGGAAGTATCGCGAAACCGTGAGGGCCGCGAAATTGGCCATTCGTCTTACGACCTTTGTGTGACCTCTGGGGCGGTTCCTTGGCCTTTGGTCGAATAGGCCGGGCAGGGATCACCGCATAGGCTGTGTCGAATATGCCGGGAGGACAACGCATGACCTTTTTCACACATATCAGAAATGCGGCACTTGCACTGGGGATCGCGACAGCACCTGCGCTTGCTGAACTGCCGGTGCTGACGATTGCCAGCCAGTCCGGGGGGACAGTGGCCTGGGAACTGGACACGATCCGTCATCATGGATTCGACGAGGCCAATGGCTTCCGGCTTGAGATCATGGAAGTCGCGGGAAAAGCCGCAGGCCAGATCGCGTTTCAGGGCGGCCAGGCGGATGTGATTGTCGATGACTGGATCTGGGTCGCCCGCCAGCGCGCGGCGGGGCAGGATATTGCCTTTGTGCCCTATAGCCGCGCTGTGGGCGGTGTGATGGTGCCGGCGGACAGCCCGGCGCAAAGCCTGCAGGATCTGTCGGGTGCGACAATCGGGATTGCCGGTGGTCCGAATGACAAGAGCTGGATCATCCTGCGCGCCTATGCCGCGCAGCAGGGCTTTGACCTGCTCGCTGCGACCGAACAGGTCTATGGTGCCCCGCCGCTGATCTTTCAGACGGCCCGCGCAGGCGATCTGGGGGGCGCGATCAATTTCTGGCATTTCATGGCCAAACAGGAAGCCGCCGGGATGCGGCATCTGATTTCGGTCGCTGATGCGGCGACGGCGTTGGGCATGGACCCGGACATGCCGCTGCTGGGCTATGTGGTGCAATCGGCCATGGTGGCAGATCAGCCGGAACTCGTCGCGGCTTTCGCGCGTGCCTCGCGCGATGCCAAGGCGCAGCTCGCCGCGTCCAGCGCGGATTGGGACCGGCTGCGCCCGATGATGAACGCAGCCGATGACGCGGAATTCGAAGCCTTGAAAGCCGGGTTCCGGGCCGGGATTCCCGGCGAGGGACCCGTTGACGAAAGTTCGGCGCGGGCGATGTTCCGTCTGATGGTCGAGCTGGGGGGTGAGGATCTGGTCGGAACGGCCACCGAATTGCCCGAAGGTGTCTTCGTGCCGCTCGGATCCTGAGCGGCATGACACTGCGCGAGGCGACAGCACCACGCGCGCGGCGCGGCCCCGTCTCAGGGCCGCGCCCGCTGCCTGGCTGGGCGGTGCGGGTGGTCTCGCTCTCGGGGCTGCTGGCCTTCTGGTGGGTGCTGGCATGGGCCAAGGCCGATCCGATGGTGCTGCCCGGCCCGCAGGCCGTGTTCCCGCGCCTGGCGGCAGAGGCGGCCTCGGGCGCGCTCTGGCTGCATCTGGGCGCGACGCTCTGGCGCGTGGTGCAGGCTTTTGCCGCCGCCATGTCGCTGGGGCTGGTTCTGGGCGTGCTGATGGGGCTGTTGCCGCAGCTGAACCGCTGGCTGGACCCCTGGCTGGTGTTTTTCCTGAATCTGCCCGCGCTGGTGGTGATCGTGCTCTGCTTCCTGTGGATCGGGCTGAATGAAACCGCCGCGATTGTTGCGGTCGCGATCAACAAGATCCCGCTGGTCACAGCGATGATGCGCGAAGGGGCACGGGCGCTGAGCGGGCCGCTGTCGGATATGGCGCATGTGTTCGGCATGTCCCCTGTCGCGCGGTTGCGCCATATCCTGCTGCCCCAGCTCGCGCCGCATCTGGCGGCGACTGCGCGGGCGGGTCTGAGTCTGATCTGGAAAATTGTTCTGGTGGTCGAGTTTCTGGGGCGCGGGCAGGGGGTCGGGTTCAAGATCCACCTGCATTTCCAGATGTTTGATGTGACCATGGTGATGGTCTATGCGCTGAGCTTCATCGCAGTGATGCTGGCCATCGAGACGCTGATCCTGCAACCGCTGGAGGCCCGCGCCCGGCGCTGGAGAGACGCATGAGCCTGCAGGTCGCGATAAGGTCCAAACGCTTCGGCGAAACGATCGTGCTGCGCGATCTGGTGTTTCAGGTCGCGCGCGGCGAGGTGCTGGCCGTGCTGGGCCCCTCCGGGGTCGGGAAATCGACGCTGCTGCGCATCATCGCCGGTCTGGATGGCGATTTCGAGGGGCAGCTGCGGTGCGAGGGCCGGGTTGCGATGGTGTTTCAGGAACCGACCCTGATGCCCTGGCGCTCGGCGCTCGACAATCTGCGGCTGACGACAGGTGTTGATGCGCGACAGTCCGAGGCCGCGCTTGCGCGGGTGGGGCTGGCGGGCAAGGGCGCGCTCTATCCGGGCCAGCTGTCGCTGGGCCAGCAGCGGCGGCTGTCGCTCGCGCGCGCCTATGCGGCCAAGCCGGATATCCTGCTTCTGGATGAACCTTTCGTCTCGCTCGATCCGGCGCTGGTGGCGGATATGCTGGCGTTGACCGAAAGCGTGATTGCAGAGCAGCGCCCCGCGACAGTGTTCGTGACCCATGCCAAGGCCGAGGCCGACCGGCTGGCCACACGGCAGATGGTGCTGAGCGCGCAGGAGCAGACCTGCCTGTAGGGTGCGTGCGTGCCGCACGCACCCTACGCGGGACGGCTCAGCGTCCCGGTTCTTCCCAGGTCAGGCCATGCGCGCGATAGATCGCCTCGACCCGCCCGTCACGCACAGCCGCCGTGATGATATCATCGACCTCATAGCTCAGCATCCGTGCGGTGTAGAAAGCCGTGGCAATCCCCACAGGCCAGGACCCGATGGACAGGCCCGGCAGCGGGCCGCTTTCAACGGCGAAATCCGGATCATCGCGCAGGTAATGTTCCAGCCGTGCCCGGATGGCCATCACGGCGCTCACCTCACCCTCGCGCATCAGCCCGATCACATCGCCCAGCGCACGGCGGCGCATGATATTCTCGATCATCGCGCCTTGCTGCAGCCCGGTCAGGTAGTAATCGGGCAGCGAATGGGTTTCCACACCCACTTTTTTGGAGGTGAAACTGCCTGGCCAGGGCGGTTCATCCGGAAATTCCGAAATGCGGTAGCCGATGGCGATCCGCTCTTGCGCATAGCGTCCGGTCAGCGCGGCCAGTTCGTTGCGGTAATCCAGTTCGCGGTTATAGGGCACGCGCATCAGCACATTGACCACGCGCCGCCCCATGTAATGCCCGCGCCAGACATAGTTGCGCAGGTCGGTGTCCACATCCTCGTCTGCCGGCAGGTCGGTCACGCGCAGCGCGACCCCCAGCTCATCGGCGACCAGCCGGGCCAGATCGACATCGACACCGACCAGTTGCCCGGAACTGTCGCGCCAGGAATAGGGCGCAAAATCCTCATAGACACCGATCTCGATATAGCCGCGCGCGATGATCTCGTCATAATCAATGCCGACACGGTCGCGCCCGCTGTCATCCGAGGGAAATTCACGCGCAAAAAGTCCTGACCCGGCAAGGGTCAGGACAGTCATCAGCACGATAGCTGACAGGGAGGTTCTCAGTCTCATTCGCGTCTCCGTTCCGTGTCTCCTCAGCGTGCGACGGACAGCCCGATGGTCAGGGTTTCATCCGCATCGCGCAGGAAGCGGTCGCCGCCGCGCTCCAGAATGACCGCCGCACGACGGGCAATACTGTCGGCCTTGGGTGCGCCCGACATGGTAGGCACAGCCGCTGCGATTTCCATCAACTCGACATGCAGCGCTGCAATCTCGTCAGCATAGTCTGCCTCTTCCGCAGTGCCTGCCGCAATGGCTTCCTGCTTGTCGCGCAACCCGTCGCGGATATCGCGCAGGCGCGGCATGAATTCGGCAATGCCATCCGGGTCAGGGCGGGTTTCGATATAGGTGCGGATCGCCCACATGGCCTGCTGGTTCATCAGATCCTCATAGGCGGGCATCCGGTCGCCCGAGCCGCGGCGGACCCGCTCCATATACCACTCATCATCCATTTCCTCGGCCATCAGGAAGCGCAGGTCGGG
>SKRP01000109.1 GCA_007118445.1 Natronohydrobacter sp. | reverse complement strand
TACGAGTTTTCATTCGATGGTCGTTGGTTCGGGCCTTGCCGGGCAAGCTGATTTTTCTGCCGGCGGCGTGCGGACCACAACGATTCGCATGGTCGATCAAGGTGGATCATTGGTCGGAACACAGAATTCGACGGATATTGCGCTTTCCGGACGGGGCTTTCTGCCTGTCACAACTGGGCTTGGCGCGCATCTGCGTGATGGCACGGCACCTTTGATGTTGACCACGACAGGATCATTCCGACCGGATTCGCAGGGCGTTCTGCGCGATTCGTCTGGTCATGTCCTGCTGGGCTGGCCTGCAAATCCGGACGGGACGATCCCGGCCTATCCGCGCGACAGCGCAGCCGGTTTGCAACCTGTGCAGTTGGATTTGAATCAGCAAACGCATCTGCCGACGTCGAATATTCTGTTCGGTGTGAATCTGCCTGCATCTGCGACTCTGCCGGATGCGTCAGGCGAACCTCAAGTGACCACAGTTGAATATTTTGACGCGCTCGGCATTGCACAGACAATCACTGTGGAATTGACGCCACAACTGACGCCACCGGACGCTTCCAACACCTGGGAGATGAATTTGACCGACTCCAAGACAGGTGAAGAGCTTGGTACCTTCGAAGTTGTGTTCGACGATTCGGTTGACGGCGGCGGCATGCTGCAATCGGTGACCCGCATCAGTGCCGAGGGTGCTGACTATGATCCCGAAACCGGACAGATCGCGCTTTCTATCGGTAATCAGGAGATACAGTTCGGTATCGGTCGTATTGGCGAACCCGGGGGCATGGTTCAACGCGGCAGCACGTTTTCTCCACTTGGTATCGAACAGGATGGGTACGGGGTCGGCAACCTTGTTGGTCTCGTAATTGATGAAATGGGCAATCTGGATGCGGTTTATGATCAGGGGATTCGTCGCACGCTGTTCCGAATTCCGGTTGTTGATGTGCCCAATCCGAACGGTCTCACGGCCAGGAGTGGTCAGGCATTTCAGGTTTCTCGCGACAGCGGGCCGTTTTTCCTCTGGGATGCTGGTGATGGTCCGGTCGGGGAAATGATTGGTTTCGCGCTTCAGGAATCCGCCACGGATGTTGCAGCGGAACTGACGGGTCTGATCCAGACACAGCGCGCCTATTCATCGAATGCGAAAGTCATCCAGACTGTCGATGAGATGTTTCAGGAAACAACCAACATCAAACGTTGATGAGATTCTGATCGGGGTGTCATGATGTCACTTTCTCTTGCTTTATCGTCGGCGTTGAGCGGCTTGAATGTGACTGCGCGCGGCACACAGCTTGTCGCAGACAACATAGCAAATGCTCAAACCAGGGCGTATGGCGTGCGCAGTCTGGCCCAAGCATCGCAAGCATATGGAGGGGCTGGCAATGGCGTTGCGATGACAGGAATCATCCGCCATGTCGATACTGCCCTCTTGGCGCAATACCGGGATGCGACATCGCGAAATGGTGAAGAGACACTTCGTGGGGGGTTCTGGCAGCGCGTTGAGGTCGGCTTGGGGACACCCGGAGAGACCGGAAGCCTGTCCAGTGGCTTCGTGGATTTGGGATCGACGCTTCAGCGTGCCAGTGCAACTCCCGATCAGCCAGCAGCATTGCAGCAGGCCGTACGTGCAGCCGGAGATCTCGCATTGAAACTGCGCGATCTCCACGAACTGGTTCAGAATGAGCGAGAACAGGCCGATAGTGCGATTGCAAGGGATGTAGGAAATCTCAACAAGTCGCTTGATGAGATCGCCCGGCTCAATCGGGAAATCCAGCGGCAGACACTACAGGGCGGTGACCCGGCGGGATTGATGGATGCAAGGCAAGCATTGGTTGATGGGGTATCTGAACTTGTCCCGGTTCAGGAATTCGCGCGGGAAGATGGCCGGATCATGTTGACTGGCGCTGATGGATCGGTGCTTGTGGATCGCACTGCAGCAACTTTCACTTTTCAGCGCACGAATGACCCTGCTCCCGGTGAAAATGTCGAGAATGGCGGTGTCTCCGCTGTCTTACTGAATGATCGCGAGATCAGCAAAGGATCCAGCCTGCTTTCGGCGGGAAGTATCGGTGCACAACTTCACATCCGCGACATGGCCGCGCCAAAAATGCAGCAAAAACTGGACAGACTAGCGGCGGATCTTGTGGAGCGTTTTTCGTCACCTGAGGTTGATGTCAGCCTTGCTACGGGTGAGCTCGGTCTTTTCAGTATCTCAGGAGAGGCTGAATTGCCGGACGATATCACGGGTATCGCTGGTCGGATTATGCTCAACCCTGCAGTTGATCCGGCTGCTGGCGGAGAAGTTTGGCACTTGCGCGCAGGACTGAATGCGACAGCGCCTGGTGATGCTGCCGATAATTCTGTTCTGATGCGTATGGTCGCCACACTTGAAAAGCCGACCCAGCTTCCCGGAACAGCAGCCCGTTCAGCATCTGCGCATACCCATGCGACTGATATTGCATCGGAAGTTGCGAGCGAGAGGCTCGGTCTGGAGATGCGGCGCACACAGAGCACAGCACGGCTGGCGACGATAGGCGAAGCGCTCGCTGCGCAGGGAGTTGATAGCGATGCGGAGATGAGCCGCCTCCTGATCCTGGAGCAAGCTTATTCAGCCAACGCACGAGTTATTTCGACTATTGATGCGATGCTACGAACAGTTCTGGAGATTTGAGATATGATTTCAAGTAGATTCGGCGATATGTCTCGTCAACTGATGTTCGGCCGACAAAACCTGCATCTGAAGACCTTGATTACGACGTTATCAGAGCAAATGACGACCGGGAAAGCTGTCGACGTGGCCCGACATTTGCATGGCAACATGTCCGTTCTGGCAGGAATAGAGGCATCGCTCACTCAGGTCAAAGCACGCAGTTATGTCGCCCAGAATGCTTCCACCATTCTCGGTGCCCAGCAGTCGGTCATTGGCGATCTATCAGCGACGGCCGACAAAATTCTGGATGATTTGCTCAGAACCGATCTTGTATCAGATGAGGCGGCAAGATCGCGCAGGCTTGCAGAGATTCACGACGCGTTCTCGCAAGGCATCAGGCAACTCAACATGACTGTTGCTGGCCGTAGTTTGTTTGCCGGCAGTGCCAGCGAGGGGCCCGCAATTGCCGCACCAGATGTGATACTCTCAGCGCTGCTGGCAGAGCTACCGCCCCTTGCCGACCCTTATGACTTGTCAGAATTCGTCGATGCATGGTTCGCGCCAGGCTCGGGATTTGATGCACAAGGCTATATGGGTAGTGGGCGGACGCAAGAGCCTTTCGAACTTGGTCATGGAATATTTGCGCGAATTGATATCACTGCCCAAGATCATGCCTTGCGAAGATATCTGGCAAGCCTCGCTAAAGGTGCCTTGTTCCACGAAGCCATGTCCGGAGCCGACCATCCGGAAAAGCGTGCTATGCTCAACATTGTTGTTTCGGACCTGACGATCACTGGTGCGGCAATGACTGATCTGGCGGCGCGCCTTGGTATGGAAGAGGGCAACGCAGCATTGGGTGCGAGTCGCGCTGAAGCCGAACAGACGACTCTTATGATTGCCCGTGCGGACCTCGTTGCGGTGGATCCTTATGAAGCGGCAAGTCAACTGGAGCAGACCATGTCTCAGCTAGAAATGATCTATACTCTCACATCGCGTCTATCGCGCTTGAGCCTCGCAGATTACCTGAGATGACTTACCGCGTCACCAAAATGGTTGTCTCCGCTTTTTCCTTGTTGCTGCTTGCACTTCAAGCCGATGCGAATGTGCGATTGAAGGATCTTGTCGAATTTGACGGTGTGCGCGAGAATGATCTTCTTGGATATGGGCTGGTGGTCGGACTGGATGGAACTGGTGACGGAATGCGGAACGCACCGTTTACGGAGGACATTCTGTCTAATATTCTCGAGCGACTTGGCGTGAATGTCACAGGTGAGCAATTCCGCCCAAGGAACGTAGCCGCAGTCATTGTCACAGCATCCTTACCACCTTTCGCCCGTGCGGGCGGCCGTGTCGATGTCACAGTCTCGGCGATAGGTGATGCGACCAGCCTTTTGGGTGGTACCTTGGTCATGACGCCTCTGAACGGAGCTGATGGCACAATCTATGCGGTGGCACAGGGCACAGTCATTGCCGGCGGTGCGGCGGTCGAAGGTCAGGGTGCGCGAGATGTCAGGGGGGTGCCAACATCGGGGACAATCCCGATGGGTGCTCGCGTGGAACGGGAAGTTGATTTCGATCTGTCCAGCTTGAACCGCGTTCGCCTTGCCCTTCGGGTTCCAGATTTCACCACTGCGGCCGCAATAGAACAAAAAGTGAATAGAGTGTTCGACAGGACGGTTGCCAAGATGACAGACCCGGGTACTGTTGTTCTTGACCTCAGGGCGACTGGCCTGTCCTCCGCAGCACATGCGCTTGCGAGGATAGAGAATATTCTGGTGACACCGCAGACCCGTGCAAGGGTCGTTGTTGATCAGCGGTCCGGAACAATTGTCATGGGCGAAGATGTGCGTATCAGTCGCGTTGCAGTTGCGCAGGGCGGGCTCACTCTCAGAGTCGAGGAGGCACCTCTCGTCGTGCAACCCAATCCTTTTGCCGAGGGAGAGACGATTGTCGTTCCGCGGACGCAAGCAGAGATTGAAGACCGGCCTCCGGTCAATTTAGCCGAGCTCAGCGGCGGGACGTCCCTATCGGAGATTGTTGCGGGACTGAATGCATTGGGGGTTGCGCCGAGAGACATGATTGACATCCTCAGCAGCATCAAGGCAGCGGGTGCGCTGCATGCAGAAATGATTGTTCAATAACTTGGGCAGTCTGCCTTGATACCACCCCATGTGAAACTTCGTAACCGCCCGATTGCAACCGGAGTAGATCAGGCGGCCTCTTCCTGAGGCGAGTCCATGGGCGCCCAGTTCCACAGAAGTTCAACAGCAAAACGGCTAAGTGATTGATATTGTTATGGCGAGATTCGCCATTGTGTGACTACAGAACGGGTATCAGGCGGGTTTTGGCAGTTC
>SKRP01000060.1 GCA_007118445.1 Natronohydrobacter sp. | reverse complement strand
TTCGGCATGGATGTCGCGCGCTACGGGGATTGGGCCAGCCTGCGCTACACCAACGCAAAAGTGCGCGAGAATTATTCGCGCCGCTTCTCGATCCGCTTCCCCAATGAGGAACTGCCCGCAGCAAGGCCCCATCTGACGACCCCGCTCTATGACCTGATGCTGCGCGACAATCATGCGGTGATGGGCGACACATGGGGGCTGGAAACGCCCTTGTGGTTCGCGCCTTCGGCGGATGAGGCACATGATGTTCTGTCCTTCCACCGCTCGAATGATTTTGCGCATGTGGGCGCGGAAGTGCGGGCGGTGCGCGACAGTGTGGGCGTGACCGAGATTGCCAATTTCGCCAAATACGAAGTGACGGGACCGGGGGCAGAGGCGTTTCTTGACCGTCTGATGACGAACCGGATGCCGAAGCTCGGGCGCATTGTGCTGACGCCCATGCTCAATGACGCGGGCAAGCTGATCGGCGATTTCACGATCGCGCGCGCCGGGGCTGAGCGCTTCATGATCTGGGGCTCGCTGGCGGCGACGAAATACCACCTGCGCTGGTTCGAGCGCCATCAACCCAAGGATGGCAGCGTCAATATCCGCGCGCTGGGCATGGGGCTGATGGGGCTGTCCATTGCGGGGCCGAAAGCGCGGGACGTTCTGGCGGCGCTGGTGGATGCGGATGTGTCGAACAGCGCCTTCCGCTTCATGGATTTCCGCGAAATGGATGTCGCGGGTGCGCCCTGCATGGTCAATCGCATCACCTATTCAGGCGATCTGGGATACGAGATCTGGATGGCCCCGGAATACCAGCGCCGCGTTTATGCGGCGATCAAACAGGCAGGCGAACCCCATGGCATCCGCGATTTCGGGATGCGCGCGCTCTTGTCGATGCGGTTTGAAAAAAACTTCCCGACATGGTTTGCCGAACTCCGGCCCATCTATGGCCCGATGGAAGGCGCGATGGAACGCTTCGTGGCCTATGACAAGCCCGATTTCATCGGTCGCGACGCTGCACTGGCGGAACGCGAGACCGGCCCGCGCCTGCGCCGCGTGTCGCTGATCGTGGAGGCGGACACTGCCGACGCCATCGCCGATGAGCCGATCTGGGCGCGGGTGGATCAGGACTCTGGCACCATCACGCCGCCGCACAGCTACGGGCCTGCGCGCTTTGATGCGGCAGGCAACAAGCTCGACACGCCGCATCCTTCAGTTGCGGGGGAATGGCGCGTGGTGGGCTGGGTCACCTCGGGCGGCTATGGGCACCATGTCGGGCTGTCACTCGCGCAGGGCTATCTGCCTGCTGCATTGGCGGACCGGGCCGACACGGACCTGTTCGAGGTCGAGATCATGGGCCGCCGCCTGCCTGCCCGCATCGCGCTGGAGCCCCCCTTTGACCCGACCGGCGCAAAGATGCGAAGCTGATCTGCGACCTGGGCCTGTGTGCCACGGCACCTGACACCGAGAGGGGCGGATTTATGCGATTGGAAGGATTGGAGGTTTTCGTCATCGGCACCCCGCCACCGGGTTGGGGCGGGCGCTACTGGAT
Organism: Natronohydrobacter sp.; assembly: GCA_007118445.1. Classification (GTDB taxonomy): domain Bacteria; phylum Pseudomonadota; class Alphaproteobacteria; order Rhodobacterales; family Rhodobacteraceae; genus Roseinatronobacter. The sequence goes on along the minus strand of SKRP01000060.1, from coordinate 3,464 downwards.
CATCGTCAGGCTGACCACCGAATGCGGCATCACGGGCTATGGCGAGGTCTATGCCGCCGCCGTAGGTCCAGACGCCGTGCGCGCGGTCATTGCCGATGTGTTCACGCGCCACTGCCAGGGCGAAAACCCCGAGAATATCGAGCTGATGTTCCGCCGGGCGTATTCCTCGGGCTTCACCCAGCGCCCGGACCCGACCGTGATCGGCGCGTTTTCGGGGCTTGAGATTGCGTGCTGGGATATCCTTGGCAAAGCCCGCGCGCGACCTGTCTGGGCGCTCTTGGGCGGGCGGATGAATGAGCGCCTGCGCGCCTATACCTATCTCTATCCGCTGCCTCATCATGACGGGCGCGCGTTCTGGACCAGCCCCGAGATGCAGGCCGAAAGCGCGCGCGCGGCAGTCGATCAGGGCTTCACGGCGGTCAAGCTGGACCCTGCTGGCCCTTATACGATCCGCGGCGGGCACCAGCCGGGCATGCGCGATATCGATCTGTGTGACCGGATGCTGGGGGCGGTGCGTGCGGCCATCGGCACACGCGCCGATATCCTGCTGGGCACGCATGGGCAATTCACCCCCGCAGGCGCGATCCGGCTCGGCGCGGCAATGGAGCGGCACCAGCCGCTCTGGTATGAAGAACCCATCCCGCCCGATGACATCCCCGGCATGGCCGAGGTCGCGCGTGCGGTGCGCCTGCCCATTGCGACGGGCGAGCGGCTCTGCACCAAGGCCGAATTCGGCGCTGTGTTGCGCGCCGGTGCCGCCAGCATCCTGCAACCCGCGCTTGGCCGCGCGGGCGGCATCTGGGAGGTCAGAAAGATCGCCGCCATGGCCGAAGCTTTCGGCGCGCAGCTTGCCCCGCATCTTTATGCCGGTCCGGTGGAATGGGCGGCCAATATCCATCTGGCGGCCAGCATTCCCAATCTGCTGATGATCGAATGCATCCAGACCGGCGGCGCATTTCATCGGCCATTGATCGGCAACAGTCTGGGGGTCGAGGACGGTTTTGTCACGCCGCCGGAAGCGCCGGGGCTGGGCATCGTTTTCGACGAGAGCCTCGCGCGGGCGCATCCCTATCACGACACGGCTCTGCATCTACAAATGCAGGAAGATCCCTGCGACTACAGTGACGGAAACGATTTTGCAGGCGGTGCCGCGCGCGATTGACATGGTTTTGCACAATCCGGGCTTGCAACGCGCCGAAATGTCGTTTCTGATATATATTGTGACGCAAATCGGTCATACATTCTTGAAAAAGAGACAAAGCTGATCGCTGAAAACACTAAAAAACCTCAGGGAGACGACAATGACCAAAGAAAATAGCCTGCATCCCGCAGCGCGTGCTTTTGCGAGCGAATGCAAGGACGGCAAGCTCAGCCGCCGTGAGTTCATGACCCGCGCCACAGCGCTTGGCGTCGCGGCCCCGGCAGCCTATGGCCTGCTGGGTCTGGCGGCCCCCGAGGCGCGGGCCCAGACGCCACAGATGGGCGGCAGTCTGCGCATTCAGATGGATATCAAGGCGCAACGCGACCCGCGCACCTGGGACTGGTCGGAACTGGCCAATGTCTGCCGCGGCTGGCTGGAATATCTGGTCAGCTATGAGCGGGATGGCTCGGTGCAGCCGGTGCTGCTGGAAAGCTGGGAAGCCAGTGACGATGCCACGGTCTATACATTGAATGTGCGTCCCGGCGTCAAATGGAACAACGGCGACGACTTCACCGCGTCAGACGTGGCCCATAACATCGAGCGCTGGTGCGATGCCTCGGTCGAGGGCAATTCCATGGCCGGGCGGATGAGCGCGATCTCTGAGGATGGCAAGCTGCGCGAGGGTGCTGTCGAGATTGTCGATGACCTGACGCTGCGCCTGCATCTCTCCAGCCCTGATATCGCGATCATCGTGAACATGGCCGATTATCCGGCGGCTGTTGTCCACCCGTCCTTCACTGGCGATGACCCGGTCGCCAACCCCATCGGCACAGGCCCCTATCGCCCTGTCAGCCACGACACTGGCATTGGTGCCGTGATCGAGCGCAACCCTGATCACACATGGTGGAATGAAGGCAATGGTGCCTGGCTGGACCGGATCGAATTTGTCGATCTGGGCACTGATCCAGCCGCATGGATGGCTGCGGCCGAAGGTGGCGAGATCGATCTGACCTATCAGACCACGGGCGATTTCGTGGACCTGTTCGAGATGATCGGCCTGCCTGCCACCGAAGCCATTACCTCTGCCACCATCGCAGTGCGGTTCAACCAGACGCAGGCACCTTATGACAATGTCAATGTGCGCCGCGCCCTGCAGATGGCCGTCAATAATGAAATCGTGCTCGAACTGGGGTATAATGATCGCGGCACCATTGCCGAAAACCACCATGTCTGCCCGATCCATCCCGAATATGCGGATATTGGCGCAACGCCCTTCGACCCTGCCGAGGCCAAGGCCATGATCGAGGCCGAGGGTATGGCCGATGAGGAATTCGAGCTGATCTCGATCGATGATGACTGGCAAGCGGCCACCTGTGACAGTGTCGCGGCGCAGATTCGCGCGGCCGGCATCAATATCAGGCGCACGATCCTGCCCGGTGCGACCTTCTGGAATGACTGGCTGAATTATCCGTTCTCCTCGACGGAATGGAACATGCGCCCGCTGGGCGTGCAGGTGCTGAACCTGGCCTATCGCGGTGGGGTCGCGTGGAACGAGGCGGGCTTTGCCAATGACGAATTCGATGCCCTGCTTGATGAGGCAAACGGGATCGCCGACGCGGATGAGCGCCGCGAAGTGATGGCAAAAATCCAGCAGATCATGCTGGACGAAGGCGTCCTGATCCAGCCCTATTGGCGCTCGCTCTACCGCAATGCGCGCCCCAATATCCTGAACGCGGAAATGCACCCGACTTTCGAGGTGCGCTACCAGCACTACGCGCTGTCCTGAGCGTGCTTTGGCGCAGCGCCCGCATCGCGCTGCGCCATCCATAGCCACTGCGCCCGCCGGGTGCCACAGCTCACAGGACGGCCCATATGCTTCTCTTTCTCGCCCGTCGCATCGGCGTGATGCTTGTCACGGCGCTTTGCCTGACATTCGTCGTCTTCTACCTGACCAACCTGCCTGCGAAACTTCAGACCCTGGCGCTTACGCAAGCCGGATCGCGCATGTCGGATGCCGAAGTCGCAAGCTGGCTGGACCGCAATGGCTATAACCAGCCCATGCTGGTGCGCTATGGCGAATGGCTGGGCGTTGCACCGGGCTGGACGCGCGAGAGCGATGAGGGCATGACGGGCCGCTGCTATCTGCTGACCGGGACGGACGAGCCCGGTGCGGCTCCCGCACGTTGCGGGCTCATGCAGGGCTATTGGGGCAATTCCACCCGCTTCCGCGCGCCGGTCTCTGAAGTGATCAGCGCGAGGCTGGGGGCGACCGGCATCCTGATGCTCTGGGTGCTGATCGTCATGGTGCCGATGGCGCTGATTG
>SKRP01000327.1 GCA_007118445.1 Natronohydrobacter sp. | reverse complement strand
ACGGGTCAGCGGAGACGTGGCCGAGTGGTCGAAGGCGCTCCCCTGCTAAGGGAGTAGGCCCGGAAGGGTCTCGTGGGTTCGAATCCCATCGTCTCCGCCACTCCTGCCCGTGGGCGGCCCTCCAAACGCTTGAGAAAGAAAGAAAAAGACGAAACAGGGCCGATCTTGGGCGCCGTTTTTGTTCGGTTTCTGCTCATCGCCTGCGGATCGGTGTCGCTTTTGACGTCTTTTGAACACTGCCCGCCCGGGTGATCTCTGTCTGCCTGGTGATGTCCCTGGCGGTCTGTGCCGCCGTGATTGTGACACTGTTCAACTCGTCGGCCTGCCCGCCAAAAACTCGATGGAAGATGTCCAAGATCTCCACCTGTGCGATCGTCTGCGGGGCAGGGCTGGGGTTGTTGCGTGGGCTGGGTATCGTCGCGGGGAAAAGGTAGATGCAAGGCGGGGGCAAGCGATAAGGCCCGATCTGGTTTTCTCGGTGTTGGGCGTTCAAAAGTTTGGGGCAAGGCCTCGCGGGTGAACCACAAACCCAATCCCAGACAATCAATCCGTCAACCCGTTCTTGACGGTCGATGATCTCCGCACTCAACCGTGTGTGAATCCCGCTCCAAACATTGTGAGGGGGTGAGGCCCCCTCATTGGAACACACGGACCACAAGACAAACTCATGGGCGTGTGGCGGCCTTGAAAAGATGTTTGTGTTGTTGCCGTCAAGGCAACCCTTCAACTCAATGACGGCCACCCGACCGCTGTTCAGTTCAAGTGTGTAGTCGTGGCGGTTTTCTCCGCCTGCACTGTCCCACCCTGCGATCTCGCCTCGCTGCTTCAACTCGTTCAAGATGACGCGGACAAAATCCCTCTTCGGCCCCATGGTTGCTGAAAACTGACCACGCAACCTTTCAATGGCACCTCGGAAGATTCCGGATCGCTCAAACTGGGCCTGTGTCAATCCGTGACTCCCGATGGAGTGGGCGTTCGCCCGCAACTCTTCGGCGTAAGTCTCGATCAGGTCTTGGATCGCCGGGTTTCGGTCGCAAGGGATTGAAGACATGAGGCCACTCTTTCCGTGTGATCCGAACACACAAGCGGTTCAATGATGTGTTTGGCAATGTGTCGAACAACGGGAACGGCCACGCCGTCGCCTGTGAGATGGTAGGCGTCGTTGTAGCGGTCGGGCAACCTGTAAGTGTCGGGCAAGCCCATCAGGCGGGCCGTTTCTCGTGTCGAGATCAGGCGTGATCTGATTCGTTCCCCTTCCACAACCATGATCAACTGTCGGCTTGACCCCCCTGCGGGCGTTCTCAAACAGCCCGCGATGTCGTCAAACCTGATCTCCGCTCGCTGAACCTTTACGCCCTGTTGCCACCTTGTCCGTTTGTAGATTGTGCCAACCATGCGGACACCTGCCGCCTGTGCGGTTTGAACCTTGGCAAGGTTGATCTCGGACATCATGGACAACAGGCTGCGGGTTTCTTGCTTCGTGTGCCATTTCACACTTGCGGGGTTGTCTTCGATGATGTCGGCAAAACGGATCTGACGCTTTGGCGGCGTTGGCATATGCCACCAAACCCATGTCTTTTTCTGGCTGTCTGTGAGGCTGTCAAAAGCCCGCTGAAGGGCTTTTGTGTGCCAAGGGGCCTGCGGGCCGCTCTGTTCCCCTGTTGCCACCCTGTCGCCCCTGACGGCCACAACAAAGAGACGTGGGCGGCTCTGTGGCACAAACAAGGCTGCGTCTGCAACAAAAGCCCCTGGGCGATAGCCCAAGCCGATCATGGCCTCGATGATCGCCGTGAAGTCTTTCCCGCCATGGCTTGTGAGCGTCCCCACCACGTTTTCAATGGCCACAACCGTGGGGTGTCGATCCTGCTCCTGCAGGGACTGCAACAAGGACATAAAAGGCCAAAAGGTGCCTGATCGGTCGCCACGCAGGCCGGCGCCGCCGCCTGCTAAAGACAAGTCCTGGCAAGGGAAAGAGCCCCACGCAAGATCCGCCGCTGGCAACTCTGCCGGGGCGATGTTGCGGATGTCGTCGATGATCAGACCCTCCCCGCTCCAGTTCTCGGCGTAGGCCTGCCCCTTCTTGCTGTCGAAGTCGTTCGCGAAGACACACCGCCACGCCGGGCCAAGGCCTGCCCTCGCCATGCCTCCGCCTGCGAAGAACTCCAAGAATCGCATGCGTGGCCGCCTCTTCGTCGTCTCGCCGTCAGCGCGGTTGTCTCACTGTCAAGTGAATATTTCAAGAACAAAGGCCGTATTCCGCGCATCTTTGTTTTGTGTCCCCCCTGTATCGGAACATATATGTGAGGAAACAAACAGCAAAAGGGGATCAGCCCCTGGCGCAGACATCCGATTTGCGGCTGCGTGACTGCCTCAACCACCCCAAATCGCGCCGTCAGTGCGCAATGGGGTCAGATCGCTGCTGGCCGGAGCGGCAAACGATATCGGTCGGAAGCTTGCGCCTGTGGTCGAAACCGAATCCTTTGAACTGATCCGGCATTATGTGCAGACCGAACGCACCATCGGGTTTCAGATCCCCATTGGCCTGACCCCGCTGGGGGAAGAAAACGCTTGTCGCGCAGGAAGATTCCGGCGAGCGTGGCCGCAGGTGGCACGCCATTTGGGGAATGTGGGTTGCGACTGCATTTAGATTGGGAGGATGACGGAGGGCAGTTTTGCCGAGGACATGCTACAGATGCAACGGCTCCGGCTGGGCCGGAGTGATCGGCCAGGGGGATCGGGACACGATGCCCTGTCCCAAGTGCAAGGGGACCGGGGTGATTGGAAATGGCCTGTCCTGGTTCATTCCCCGGCTTCGCTTTCCTGTCATTCTAATTATCGCCGGGATTGCGTATCTCGGGTATCAATTCGGGGTGCAGACGGCTGCGCATATCGGATCCGACAGACCTGCTTTTTTCGCGATGGTGGGAGGATATGCAGCCATTCTTCTGTTGTCGATGCGCGGAACCGGAATCGTGGGGCCCATCGTGCTCATTGGCCTGGTGGAGTTTGTCGGACATCTCTATCTGGGCGGCTCTATTCACCGTCACATTCTGAATGCGTTCTGACCAGCCATCGCCGGGCCGCTGCTCTTCCGCTTGCCGCCGACCAGATTGCGGTTCTTTGTCAGAGGCATGGCCGATCCCCAATGCGCCCACTGCCGCGACCTGCGCAATGGATGGGTAAGAGCGGAACAGAAATCCGGGATTTGCGGAAAATCCTGCGTCGCTGCAGCTTTTTTCTGCATTTCAGTCAATAACAGCGCCCGGAAAGCGTTCAACAGATGACTTGTCAACCATAGGTGCCATCGTGCAGTCTTGAACGCGGTCCGGTGGTCGGTGAAGCTGTCCCAACTGCGTTACGGACCTGAAGGAGGTGCCGGTTTCGGGGTCTTGCCCTGATTCATTCGACAGGTCACCACAGAATGAAAAGGTCATGCGACCGCAACAGGAGAGTTCGACGATGAAAATCAGGACAACCGGCACACGCGCTGCCTTGATGGGTGCGGCACTGGCCTTCGCCGGAGCCACAGGCGTCGGCGCGCAACAGCAGGTCGGCTTTGCCACCACTGCCTCGGCATCGGGATGGTACAGCTTCTATGCCAGCCTCGCGCAGATGATGAACGCCGAGTCCGACGTGATGAATGTCTCGGTCATCGAAACCGGCGGTGCCGCGGACAGCCAGATGATGGTCCATGCCAATCAGGCGGAAATGGGCATCGCCAACTTCCTCGCCCTGCCAGCGATGCGCGACGGCACCGCCGAGTATGAGGGGCGCGGCAACGAGGCGATGCGCGCCATTGCCGTTCTTTCGGCGACGCCCAACATGCTCACCGTTCACACCGGAAGCGGGATCGAGGCGATTGCCGATCTCGACGGCCGCCGGATCAACCCCGGCGGTCTGGGGACAGCGACCGAGGCCGTGACCATGGCAATCCTGGACATGCTGGAGATCACCCCGGACTGGCAGCAAGCGGGAATGAGCGATGCTGCCGATTTCTTCCGTGACCGGCGCATTGACGGCTTCTTCAAGACCTCGGGCGCAATCGACCAGCCCGATTCGCTGATCGAGGAGCTGCAGGCCACAATCGACTTGCAGGTGGTGAGTTTCACCCCCGAACAGGCCGAAATGATCGAGCAATCGGGCTTGGCGCTGACCTTCGAAGTGCCGGCGGATGTTTACGCCAACCAGCCCGAGCCGGTCATCGCCAAGGGGCTTGCCTATGGTTTCTTCTCGCGCTCGGACGCGATCACCGAACAGATGGCCTATGACATGGCGACGGCAGTGTTCGAAGCTGGCGACGGTATGACGGCAATCTATCCGGGCGGCAATCCGCCGGATGTGCTGGCCCTGACGCTGTCCTCTTCGACCATCCCGCTGCATGCCGGCGTGGTGCGCTATTTCGTCGAGAACGGCCATGAGGTGCCCGAACACCTGATCCCGGACGAATACGAGGGATGATCCGGATATGACAGCGCCCCCGCCCCCGTTGGCAGCGGCGGGGGCGGCACCCGCGTCCGACACGCGCCAACAGGGATGTTAGTGACATGAGCCAGCCGGACCAGGGCGGGGAGCCGCGTATCGCAGGGGTCGATGACTCGATCGAGGAGGAAGCGCGCACTGATCGGACCCTGACTGGCTGGCAGGGCTGGCTGTTTGCCGGGATCGCGGTCGGGTTCTCTGTCTTTCACCTGTATACGGCCTTCTTCGGCTCGCTGCCGCATATGCAACAACGCGCCACGCATGGGCTGTTCGGCGCTGTGCTGGCGGTGGCCTTCTATTCGCTGCGCCCCGGTGCGGCGCGCAATCGCACAACATTGCCCTGGTATGACTGGGGGCTGATTATCTGCGCGATCCTGCCCATGGGCTATGTGCTGCTGAACTGGCAGGACATGTTCCGCGCCCGGCTATTCCCCGAGACGCATCATATGGTGCTGACGGTCATGGCCACGTTCGTGTTTCTGGAAACCTGCCGCCGGGTGCTCGGCTGGAGCCTGGTGATCCTGGCCGGGT
>SKRP01000141.1 GCA_007118445.1 Natronohydrobacter sp. | reverse complement strand
CGGCTTTGGGGATCGCGCGGCGGTCAGGCGGGATCTGACAGAAATGATGATGAACCCTGCCAGAAGATAGCGCGCAAAAAACTCAAATGTTTCCGGTCGCAAGAGCTCTGCCATCTTGCTAACTCTCGCCTGTCATCAACTCATTGACAATGCGCCGGATGATGGGGCGGGCTTCGGCCTCGCGCATTCCGGGGCGCAGGCGCGGGTCATAGAGGATGCGCAGCAGATACTCGTCCAGCGCGGTCAGCACGGCAAATTCGGCAGAATCATTGAACAGTGACGGACGCGCGACCGGGCTGTCATTGGGCAGGCCCATGCCCTGCGCAAGTTCTTCATAATAGCAGGCCCGGCGCGACAGATCGGGCAGTTCGGCGCGGATAACGGCAATCGCATCGCTGTAGATATCCGTGCCCGACCGCGAAAAGGCGATGACGATGCAGGAAACCGACAGCGGCAGGGACTGCACCAGATCGAGCGTCACCTGATCAACCCCGGGCACCAGCTGGTGCAGCTGCGGTCCTATCGCCCGGCGTTCTTCTTCAGACAGCAACAGAACATGGAAATTGCCGCCCGCTTCCACCAGTGACACCGGGTGCCCGGTCAGCCCGGACAGGCGGCGCGCATAATTGCTGACAAAAGTCCTGTCCGCGCGTTGCACAGGCTCGGGAACAGAAGCACCGAATGTCACTTGCATCTGCACAGGATCCTGCCAGCGGCGCAGGCGCGAGGGGAACTCGCCTTCGACAATGCGCCCGCCGATGAAACTGTGTTCATCAAAGAGCGCCACGCGCACGAAAGCATTTTCGATCAAGCGCTCCGTGATCGGCAGATCGCCTGGCATGCGCTCGCGCCGCAGCAGGTCATTTGACAAGCGCTGCGCCTCTTGCGCCGCGAAAAAAGACCTTACGCGCGCAACAGCTTCCGGGTCTACCGGTCGCGCTGCGATTGAAACGGCCGGACGCGACGGCGGCACATCGCTGGTTTCAGGCGCAGTCGCGACCGTGTCCTCGGGGCCTTGCAGGCAGCCCGCAAGAAGCAGCAGGCTCAGCGCCAGAACCCCGGCCATGCCCTTGATCCCGGTGCGATCCGGGCCAGGCAGGGGATATCGCGCTGCCCGGATCATTGCCTCAGGCGTCGGACTGATGGGCTGCCTCGCTGTCGCGCGAACGTGCCGAGGCAAGCGAATTGCGCAACTCCGATTCCATCTTGGTCAGCTCTTCCTCGGCAGCCGCGCGTTTGCTGCGGCCCTCATCGGCGATGCGCAGACTGTCCTCGATCGTGGCGATCAGCGTCTCGTTCGCCTGTTTGACCGCGTTGATATCAAACACCCCGCGCTCGATTTCCTCGCGCACCTCGCGATTGGCCTCGCGCAGGTTCTCGGCATTCGAGGTCAGCAGCTCATTGGTCAGATCATTGGCCGCACGCACCGCCTGCGCGGCTTCGCGCGAGCGCTGGATGGTCAGCGCCTGCGCCAGCTGGGTTTCCCAGAGCGGCACAGTATTGACCAGGGTCGAGTTGATCTTGGTCACGAGCGATTTGTCATTTTCCTGCACCAGCCGGATCGAGGGCAGGGATTGCATCGTCACCTGCCGCGTCAGCTTCAGATCATGCACCCGGCGTTCCAGATCATCGCGCGCGGCGCGCAGGTCGCGCAATTCCTGCGCTTTCAGCACCTTGTCATTTTCCGGCGCGGCGGCGACTTCGGCTTCCTTGGCCGGGATGTCCTTTGCATCCAGCTCTTTCAGCTTGGCTTCACCTGCCGAGATGTAGAGCGCCAGCTCATGGTAGAAATCCAGCGTCTTTTCATAGAGCTTGTCCAGCGCCTTGATATCTTTCAGCAGCGTGGTTTCATGGCTGAGCAGATTGCCGGTGATGCGGTCGATCTGGCCTTGCACGCTGTTGTAGCGTTCCTGAAACTTGGCAATCGGCGCGGCCTTGCCGGTCAGCCGCTCCCACCAGCTGCGCTCGCGCCGCGTATCCAGTTCCGACACGGAAAACCCGCGCAAAGTGCTCACCATCTCGCGCAAGCCGTCACCTGCGGGGCCAAGATCCTTGTTCTTCACATCGGCCAGCATCGACTGGCTGATCTGCTGCAATTCCATCTGCGCGCGCGAGCCAAAGCCGATGATGGTGCTGGTCTGGCCCATATCGATCTCGCCCATGCGCGCGCGGATCGCCTCGGCCTCATCGGCCGGGGCGTCATCCAGTGTCACCAGCGCGCCCGAGGGCTCGGCCAGCGGGGTATCCACCAGCGCGTTGATTTCGCCCGTCAGTGTCTCGGCCTGTTTGCGGATTGTTTCAGCCATATCGGTCCCTCTGTGTCATGTATCGCGGCCTGTTCGGGCCCGCCTCTGGTTCAGTCCGTTACCCGCAAACCCTCGCGATCCAGCCTTTCGCGCAGCACCTCGATCTCGATCTCCAGATCTGTGCGGTCGCTTTCCAGCAGGGCCTCGCGGCGCAAGGCAAAGCGCGATTCGAGATCGTCAAGCAGCGCCTCATACTCGGCGCGCGCCTGCGGATCAGGGTTACGCGCATACAGATCGGCAAATTTCACCGTCGCATCGCGCGCGCCCACCAGATAGACGCCCAGATAGCGCCGCGCCGAATTCAGACGCCTTGGATCATTCTCGATGGCCCGGAACAGCGGGCGGATATTGGCGCTGAACGCGTCGATCCTGCGCGCGAGCGTGCGGTCGCCGCTGCGCTTGATCGCACTCGCCATCTCGGAAAGATAGGTCTCGGCCTCTTCCACGGCTTTCGCGGCGCGGTCGGTTGCGAATGTATCCACCCCCTCCATGCCCTTGTCGCGCAGCGGATCGGCCCCGAAAGCGCCGAAATGCAGCACCGCGCCCAAGCCCCCCAGCATAAGCGCGGTCGCAGGGCCTGCGGAAAACGCGACCAGCCCCAGCCCCAGCCCGGTCAGCACCGAGCCGAAAATCTTGCGCGGGATGGCGGGTTTGCGCGCCACGCTGCGCGCGTCATAGGCGGCCTGGGCCACAACACCTGCGCGCGTAAGCCAGGCCGCCAGCATCAGCAGTGCAAAGGCCCCCAGATGCAGCACCAGCCCCGCAGGTGGTTTGAAAAACGCCATGATCGCGAAAAGAAAGGGCAACACAAAAAGCAGATTGACCCGCGCGCCAACCGGATGCGGGCGTCTGGGCGCGCCGGGCGCGGTGCGGGATGCGTTGGGGCTGTAGCGCCCGCCGAATTGCTGGCTCATGCCTCAGCCCCCGATCACAGCAACATAAATCATCAGCGCCAACAGCAGGGCATAAGAGATCTTTTGCAACCCTGTCGTCGACATGACCCGAAGCTCCTGAACATACACGAGTGCGACTATAGGCCAAGATGCGGCTCTGTGAAAGCCACTCTTCACATGCACGCCATCCGCAGGCGGGACAGGTGGAAATTGCACAAGCGCTGCGCAATCACCCGCGCGGGTTGCGGCCCCCGGCAGGTTTGCGTGGCCCGGATGCCGCCCGCCTGCTGCCGGGTTTGTTGCCGCGCTTACGGTCAGGCGCTCTGTCCTGCACTGCATCCGGATCGCGCCCCAACTGGTCGCGCAAGACCCGTGCCTTGACCTCCTCGACAGCCCCCTTCGCCAGAGTGCCAAGCTGAAACGGCCCGTAGCTCACCCGGATCAACCGGTTCACACTCAAACCCACATGCGACAGCGCACGGCGGATCTCGCGATTGCGCCCTTCGCGAATACCGATAGTCAACCAGGCATTCGCGCCCTGCTGGCGGTCGATGCTGACGTTCATGGGCAGAAAGCGCTCGCCTTCAATCACCACACCCGCGCGCAAAGGGGCCAGCAACGCATCATCAGGCGCGCCATTCACCCGCACCCGGTATTTGCGCAACCAGCCTGTGCTGGGCAATTCCAGCTTGCGCTTCAGCCCGCCATCATTGGTCAGCAAAAGCAGCCCTTCCGAGTTCAGATCAAGCCGCCCCACCGACATCACCCGCGGCATGTCTTCGGGCAGATTGTCGAACACGGTCGGGCGGCCGTCCTCATCCTTCGTGGTCGTGACCAGCCCCAGGGGCTTGTGATACAGCCATAACCGCGCCGGTTCCGCCTCGGGCAGCGGCTTGCCATCCACGCTGACCCGGTCGCGCGGCCCGACATTCAGCGCCGGGCTGTCGATGCGCTTGCCATTCACCGCCACCCGGCCTGCCAGGATCATCGCCTCCGCCTCACGCCGCGAGGCCAGCCCCGCGCGCGCCAGCACTTTGGCAATGCGCGCGCCTGTTTTCTCAGCACCGGCCATCACACCCCCTTTTCATCTTGCCTCAAATACTCCGGGGTGAATGGCACCGCAGGTGCCAGAGGGGCAGCGCCCCTCCTTGCCCCGCTCACGGTCGCCAGGTCAGAAAATTCGCGATCATCCGCAACCCCGTGGCCTGCGACTTCTCGGGGTGAAACTGCGTGCCGATGACATTGCCGCGCGCGACGATCGCCGTCACAGCGCCCGCATAATCGACATGCGCCAGCAGATCGCCCTGATCCGCAACATGGAACTGATAGGAATGCACGAAATAGGCATGATCGCCGCTCGACACCCCATCCAGCACCGGATGGGCGCGGTCGATCACCAGATCATTCCAGCCCATATGCGGCACTTTCAGCTGCGGGTCGCTCGGCGCAATCCGCTCGACAGTGCCGCCGATCCAGTCCAGCCCCGCGACATCCTCATATTCATGCCCCGATGTCGCCAGCATCTGCATGCCCACGCAGATCCCCATGAAGGGCACGGCGCGGCGCTGCACCGCCTCCTCCAGCGCGTCAACCATGCCATCGACCGCCCCCAGAGCGCGGCGGCAGGCGGGAAAGGCCCCGTCGCCGGGCAGCACGATCCGGTCCGCGCGCGCCACATCCTCGGGATGTGTGGTGACAATCACGTCGCCACCACCCACTTCCTGCGCCATGCGCTGAAAGGCTTTTTCAGCAGAATGCAGATTGCCGCTGTCGTAATCCACCAGAACCGTCAGCACGTCACAGCGCCCCTTTGGTCGACGG
>SKRP01000108.1 GCA_007118445.1 Natronohydrobacter sp. | reverse complement strand
GCTGCCACCGGGCTGCGCCTTTGCCCCGCGCTGCGACAAGGCGCAAGCGGCCTGTCGCGCGGGCGAGATTGACCTGACGGGCGACGCGCGCAGGGTCCGTTGCCTGTTTCCCGAGGGGGTATCATGACAGTCGCGCTGAAAACCACCGATCTGGCCAAGACATTCGATATCGGCAAGCGCCTGATCGGCCCGCCGCGCGCGCAGGTCCATGCGGTGCATCCTGTGTCGCTTGATGTGCAGAAGGGAGAAACACTTGGGATCGTCGGCGAATCCGGTTGCGGCAAATCCACTCTGGCGCGGATGCTGGTCGGGCTGACGCCGCCCACATCGGGCAGTATCGAAATCGAAGGGCGCGCGCTCGATCGCGCGGACCCGGCGGCCTTCGGGCGCCTGATCCAGTATGTGTTCCAAGACCCGGTTTCCAGCCTGAACCCGCGCAAGACGATCCGGCAGATCATGGAAGTGCCGCTGCGCCTGCTGCATGGGTTGCGTGGCAAGGCGCTGGACAGGCGGATCGCGGAGTTGTTCGACGCGGTCAATCTGCGCCCCGAATTTCTGGACCGCTACCCGCATGAGTTTTCGGGCGGACAGGCGCAGCGCATCGGGATCGCGCGGGCACTCGCGGCCAGCCCGCGCATCCTGATCCTTGATGAGCCGGTCTCGGCGCTGGATGTTTCGGTGCAGGCGCAGGTTCTGAACCTGCTGGCCGATCTCAAGATGAAGCTGAACCTGACCTATCTCTTCATCAGCCACGATCTGGCTGTGGTCGAGGCCGTCAGCGACCGCATTGCCGTGCTCTATTTCGGCTCGGTCGTGGAAACCGGTCCTGCCGAAAAGGTCTTTGCAGCCCCGCGTCATCCCTATACCAAGCTTCTGGCGGACTCGGCACCGATTGTGGGCAAACCGCTCGGGGGGGCGCAGTCGGGGGAATTGCCCGACCCGCTGAACCCGCCCCCGGGCTGCGCTTTTGCGTCACGTTGCCCCCGCGCATCCGATCGGTGCAAGGCCGAGGTGCCGGATCTGCGCCTTGTCGAAGGAGACCAGTTTGCCGCCTGCCACCACCCGCTCAACCCCTGACCGTCTGTCCCGACCACAACAAGTGGCCGAGGCGATCAAATCCTGGGTGATGGCGAATGGGTGGGGGCCAGGTCATCGCCTGCCCTCAGAGCTGGAACTGATTACACGTTTCGGCATGGCCAAGGGCACTATTCGCGAGGCCATCCGCATTCTGGAAGCTCAGGGCCTGGTCAAGTCGCGCACCGGGCCGGGCGGTGGCGTCTTTGTGCATCAGGTGTCCGAAACACGGGCCATGGCGCTGTTGGGGAACTATTTCTACTTCGAGCATCTGACGATCGATGATGTCTACCAGATCCGGCAGGCGCTGGAGCCCGAACTCGCCGCAAGCCTTGCAGGCCGCCTGAGCGAAGGTCAGCTTGAGGCGTTGGAAGAGGTCATGACCTGTTACGCTGAACCGGCGCGCACAGCCGAGGAAGAGCGGGAACAGCATGTTGAATCGCTCAGATTCCATGCTCTGCTGGCCGAAATGTCAGGAAATCCGCTGCTGAGGTTCCTGATCCGGTTTACTGCCAACATGCTGGCCGAAATCACCGTTTCCCGCCGTCTCTATGCCCAGCCGAACCGCGAGCTGTGGTCGTCAGGGCTGGATTACCAGTCGCGCTTGATTGCGGCCTTGCGCACGGGCGACGCTGTCGCGGCGCGGCATATCATGTCTGAACACATGAACAACGCGCATCGTCTGATGCTGATGCAGGAAACGGTTCTCACCCAACGGTTCTTGCCCGAGAGTGAGATCATCTGATCACCATCGGGTGGCGTGATCTGGACTGCGCATTCAGGTGCCAGCAGTTTTGGCCAAGTGCTACGGATGGCGCGAAGGGCCGGTTGAAACGGAAGCTCTCCGATTTGCCGACTGGCGGCTTTGTGCTGATCACCATGCGGCGTTTGCGCAGCTAACTTCGAGGCTGCAGCCTGCCTGATCGTCGCTGACGGGGCTTCCTTCGACATAGAGCATGTCGCTCGGAAGTGGTTACCGGTTCCGAGCTTTTCGACATGCGAAAACTATAGGCCAGAGCATGTCGCTCGGAAGTGGTTACCGGTTCCGAGCTTTTCGACATGCGGAAACAATAGGCCAGAGCGCATGGCGTGACTGCGGATGAACGCGATACTCTAGTCAGGCTGAACCGCCGCCTCTGCGGATCAGGCGACCACAACCCGTCGCGCAGGGGACCCTTTTGCGCCGGGTGCTTGCGGGGGCCGGGGTCGGCTGAGGGGAGAGGGCGGGGCGGCGAACAGGCGCAGCCGAAGTTCACCAAGCCATTCCGGGGAAGACCTTTGCAGGGGCAGGGTGCTCCGGGAAAGCCCCGCCCTAACCCATGATGGCGTGAAGCTGCCCTCTGCAATGCAGAGCCGACACGCGCAACGCCCTGCGGTCATGGGGTCTCGAAAGACAGGGGTGCCGTCCACGCCATCAATGCGCTCAGCACCGCCGGAGGGTCATATTGCAAGGTCCAGGCGCGGTTTCCAGAAGGGGCGAAAGAGCTCGATTTTCGGGCAGCGATCCATCACCACTTTCAGCCCTGCATCCTCGGCGAGTTGCGCCGCGCGGTCGTCATAGACACCGATTTGCGCCCAGAGCACCTTGGCCCCGATGGCGATAGCCTGCTCGGTGATGCCATAAAGCTCTTCCTTGGGGCGAAATACTTCGACCATGTCGACAGGCCGGTCGATCCCGGCGAGCGAGCGGTAGACAGGAATGCCCCGGATTTCGGTCACGCGGGGGTTGGGGTTGACCGGTATCATGTCATAGCCCGTCTCGTGCAGCACCCGCAGCACACCATAGCTGAACTTGGTCTGGTCGTTGCTGGCGCCGACCATGGCGATGGTTTTGACCGAGCGCAGGATGCCCGACAGATACTCCTGGGAATACTCGTAGCGATGATTGATGTCGGCTTCAGGCATCTACGCCTCCTTGGGTTTGGCGAGATCCGCCTTCAGCTCATGCGGCTGAAGCGGGTCGAGAAACGGGTTGCGGTAAAGTTTGTCATGGCTATCGACACCGATTTCCAGCGTGCAATCGGACATTGGCCGCGCCACGCAAAGAATGACATAGCCATTATTGATCTGGCGGTTGTTCAGCGCCACCTGCCTGCGCTGGTTGACCTCGCCCTCTGTCAGCTTTGCCGCGCAGGTGATGCAGCCGCCATACTTGCAGCCATAGGGCAGATCGACCCCCTGCTCGCGCAGTGTGTCCAGAAGCGGGCGGCGGGCATCCACCTCATAGGTCGCGCCGCCGCGATTGGCGATGGTGATGGTGCGGGTCGCGCTCACAGCCAGATGTCACTCGTGCAGTCGCCACCTGGGTAGCGGGTTTCGTGGCAGCGGCTGGGGCCATTGGGCTCTTTGCCGAAATCGACGATGAAATCCGGGTTGATTGTCATGCCACCGTTTTCAACATCGCAATCGATCAACACCATCACCCCGCCGCGGGTGCGGATCTCGGGGTAGAACTGGTTGTCCCAGGTGCTGAACAGCGATGTCGTGACATAAAGCCGTCGACCGTCGAGCGAGAGCTGAAACATCTGCGGCCCGCCCGCAACCTTGACGCCATTCACTTCGGGTGCCTTGCCCAAGAGCCCGCCGATCCAGACCTGCCCGGTCAGTCTGGGGTTGTGCGGATCAGAGATGTCATACTGGCGCATATCCCCATGCAACCAGTTGTTCAGATACAGATACTTGTCGTCCATCGACACCAGGATCGCCGACATCACCCCCGGCACCGGGATCGGCCATTCGGGATGCGGCGCGTTGGCCACGTCGATAACCTTTTCCCAGTCCCATTTTCCGGCACTGTTCTTCCAGAAATGGATCACATTGGTCGAGAGTGCCGCCCCGCAGAAGCCATGCGTGCTGTCCGGGTCGTGCAGGAACTTGACCTCCAGCGGGATCAGACCGTCCTCGCCCAGATACATGGTTTCGACCGGGACGCGCTTCTCGAAATCCCAGACATGCAGGCGGCGACCGTATTTCAGATGCCCCACCTCTTCGAGATCGAAGCCGGGCATGAAAGTGTTCGGTGCCGCCCATTCCGAGCTGATCATCACGTTATGGCGCGGCTGATACCAGAAATCATAGCCGAACGGGATGTCCCCCATCGAGTTTTCCCAGCGCCCGACGATTTCGAAATTCTTGTCGAGATGCAGGTAGCCGCCCGGCGCTTCGCCATTGGCGTCGCCCAGAAACGAGATGATGATTTCAGAGCCCAGGCAATGCACCGTATGCGGCCCGCTGAGATTGGTCTTCGATTTGATCTCGGCCCCGTCGATCACCTTGTGCAGCTGCGGCGCGCGCGGGTCGGTGGCGGTATCGATCACATGGATATTGTTCGAGCGCACCCCTGGCACCAGCAAATACTTGCGCGACATGGAGGAATCGTCATGGCAGGAGGAACAGGCATTCCATCCCATATGGTGCAGTTCATCCCCGATTCCGGGCATTTCCAGCCGGTGAATGACCTGCGAATAGGTCGGGCTGTCGGGATCGGCATCCACGGTTGCCAGATAATCCGGCTTCTGGATGCCGGTGCCTGTGTATATGGCGATCGTGTAGAGCAGTTTTTCGCGCGGGGCCTTGATGGCCTCCGCCGGGCTGGCATAGCCCGGGCCGCAACAGGTGCTGTCACTCATCATGTTCCTCCCTTGTGATCATCATGCCTGGCCCTGCCGTTTCGTGTCGCGGCGTGATCGACGCAGTGCCGCGACCGGCCCGGGTTGGCAGGTTTTATCTGCGTGGACGTCGCGCTCCGGTGTCGTCGACCAGACCCTGAGCACGCGCCTGAAGCGGTAATCCGCTGCTGCGCCTCCGGAGCGCTTGTCGCGGCTTCTCCTGTGAAGCTGGTGTTTATCAGCGGTCACGACGCCTCCTCAACGCATTGCGCCCGCAAGTTCTGGGGCCGAACCGGTCTCAGAACTCGACCACCGCGCGGATCGACTTGCCCTCATGCATCAG
>SKRP01000079.1 GCA_007118445.1 Natronohydrobacter sp. | reverse complement strand
CCCGAGGGTTTTGACGATGTGGCGCAATCGCTGGTCTTGGGCAAGGTCGTCACCAACCCGCTGCGTTCTGGCCTTTGCGATGCGATCGTCACGCCAGCGCCAGGCAAGCTGACCTGGCCGATCCTGCAGCGCTTGTGCGGGCCGGGGCTGGTGGTCAGCGACAGCCAGGCGCTGCGCGCCATGGCGCTGGCGCATGAGCGGCTGAAACTGGTGCTGGAACCGGGCGGCGCTGTGGCGCTGGCGGCCGCGCTGTTTCTGCCGGACCAGATCGAGGCCGAGACAATCATCGTGACCGCCTCGGGCGGGAATGTGGATCGCGAACTGGTCCTGCGCGCGCTCGCCACAGGAGAGACTCATGTCGATTGCTGATCTCGGCGATATCCGCCTGAAATATGCGCTCACCGGCCCTGAAGATGGCATTCCTGTCGTTTTCTCGAACGGGCTGGGCCTGACACTTGATATGTGGGACCCGCTTCTGCCGCATCTGCCCGACAGCTGGCGGATCCTGCGCTACGACCGGCGCGGGCATGGCGGTTCAGAGCTGACACCGCCGCCTTATGCGATGGGCCAGCTCATTCGCGATACTGAATCCCTGCTCGATCATCTGGGGATGCGCGCCTGCCTCTTCATCGGCCTCTCGCTGGGCGGGATCGTGGCGCAGGGGCTTGCGGTCAAGCGCCCGGACCTGATCCGGGCGCTGGTCCTCTCCAACACGGCAGCGCGTGTGGCCACGACCGAAATCTGGCAGGACCGCGCAGCGCTCGCCCGCGCGTCAGGGCTGGCCGCATTGGTCGAGCCGACGCTGGAGCGCTGGTTCACCCGCAGCTTCCACAACAGCCCCGATGTCGCAATGTGGCGCGACATGTTCCTTGCGACCCCGGTCGATGGCTGGATCGGCTGCGCCCAGGCTATCGGCGGGACCGATTTCTACAGCACGACCGCGAAGCTCGCCCTGCCCGCACTCGGCATCGCGGGCGACCGCGATGGCTCGACCCCGCCCGATCTGGTGCGCGAAACCACGGATCTGATTGCAGGGTCCGAATTTGCTCTGATCCGCCGCGCCGGCCATCTGCCCCATGTCGAACAGCCCGCCCTCTATGCCGACATCCTGACGCGCTTCGCAGCAAAGCACTGTCGCTGACCCATGTTTCATCTTGCCAGAAATACTCAAACACACCCGCGCGGCCCGGCGCGGCGCCGCTGGCGCAAATCGCCGTTTTCATCCGGCCCCGCGCGCGCTACTGTGCAGATGACGAGCACAGGCAGACCCGCATGACTGACACGCAGCCCCCCTATCAGGTTCTGGCGCGCAAATACCGCCCCGAAAGCTTCGCCGATCTGATCGGGCAGGACGCGATGGTGCGCACGCTGCGCAACGCCTTTGCCAGCGACCGTATCCACCATGCTTTCGTGATGACCGGCATTCGCGGGACGGGCAAGACCACCACGGCACGGATCATCGCCAAAGGGCTGAACTGCATCGGGACAGACGGGCAGGGTGGCCCCACGACCGAACCTTGCGGCACCTGCGAGCATTGCGTGGCGATCAGCGAGGGCCGCCATGTCGATGTGCTGGAAATGGACGCGGCCTCGCGCACCGGGGTCGATGATATCCGCGAGATCATTGCTTCGGTCGCCTATCGCTCGGCCAGTGCGCGCTACAAGATCTATATCATCGACGAAGTGCACATGCTGTCGAACAATGCCTTCAACGCGCTTCTGAAAACGCTGGAAGAGCCGCCCGCGCATGTGAAATTCATCTTCGCCACGACCGAGATCCGCAAGGTTCCGGTCACGGTCCTGTCGCGCTGCCAGCGCTTTGATCTGCGCCGGATCGAGCCGGAAGTGATGATCGCGCATCTGGAGAAAATCGCCCAGGCCGAAGGCGGGCAGGTGGCAGCAGATGCGCTCGCGCTCATCACGCGGGCCGCCGAAGGCTCGGTGCGCGATGCGATGTCGCTCCTCGATCAGGCGATCAGCCATGGCGCGGGCGAGACCACGGCCGATCAGGTCCGCGCCATGCTGGGGCTGGCCGACCGCGCGCGGGTGATGGATCTGTTCGATCATATCATGCGCGGCGATGCGGCGCAGGCGCTCGAAGAACTTGCGGCGCAATATGCTGACGGGGCCGATCCGATGGCCGTGCTGCGCGATCTGGCCGAAATCACGCATTGGCTGAGCGTCACAAAGATCACGCCCGAGGCCGGGGACGATCCGACCATCCCGCCCGAAGAACGCGACCGGGGCGCGCAGATGGCCGCTGCCCTGCCGATGCGGGTGCTGTCGCGCAGCTGGCAGATGCTTCTGAAGGCGCTGGAAGAGGTGGCGCAGGCCCCGAATGCCATGATGGCGGCGGAAATGGCGATCATCCGGCTGACCCATGTCGCCGATCTGCCCTCGCCCGAGGAAGTGCTGCGCAAATGGCACGATGCCACCCCGCCTGCAGGCGGCGGGGGCAGCGCGCGGCCTGTAGCCCCTGCGCCCGTTGGCGGCGGGCCGCGCAACGCAGGGCCGCGTAATGCGCGCCATGCACCGCAGGCCGCGCTGGCAGGCGCTGTCCCGGCGCTGGCGCAGTATCCGGATTTTGACGCGGTTGTGGCGCTGATCGCGGCAAAGCGCGACATGGCCTTGCTGCTGGAAGTGGAAACCACGCTGCGGCTGGTGAAATACAGCCCCGGCCGGATCGAGTTCCAGCCAACCTCAGACGCGGCGCCAGATCTGGCCGCGCGGCTGGCCGGGCGGCTGCAGGGCTGGACCGGGGCGCGCTGGGGGGTCTCGGTCACAGCGTCCGGGGGCGGTGCCACGCTGGCCGAATTGCGGGCCGAGGAAAGTGATGCCAAAGCCGCGCAGGCGCTGGAAAACCCGGTTGTGGCTGCCATTTTTTCGACATTCCCCCAGGCCCGGATTGCCGAGATCCGTGATCTGCGCGCGCCCGAGGCCATGGAGGAGGATGCGACACTGGCCGAGCCCGTTGCCGCTTTCGATCCCGACTGGGATCCGTTTGAAGACACATGAGGAAAGGATAGGACAATGCTGAAAGGTATGGGCGGCATGGCCGATATGGCCAAGATGATGAAAGCCGCGCAGGAGATGCAGACCAAGATGGCGCAGCTTCAGGAAGACCTGAAATCGATCAAGGTCACAGGCGAATCCGGGGCCGGGCTGGTCAAGGCCACGGCCACGGCCAAGGGCGAATTGACCGCGCTGGATATTGATCCTTCGATCTTCAATGCCGATGACAAGGAAGTGGTCGAGGATCTGATCCTTGCGGCGATCAAGGATGCGCAGGGCAAGGCCGAAGAGCGTTCGCGTGAAGAGATGGGCAAACTGACCGAGGGTCTGGGCCTGCCTGCGGATATGAAACTGCCCTTCTGAGGCCGCTGGCTTGGACCGCGCCCCGAGCGAGATCGAGAGCCTGATCGCGCAGCTTGCGCGGATGCCCGGCCTTGGGCCGCGCTCTGCCCGGCGCATGGTGCTGCATCTGCTGCAGCGGCGTGACCAGAGCCTGCGGCCGCTGCTGGCGGCGCTGGACCGGGTGGCGCAGACCGCTGTGACTTGCCGGCGCTGCGGCAATATCTCGACCCTGCCGGAATGCGAGATCTGCACGGATCAGAAGCGCGCGACGGGCGAGATCTGCGTCGTCGAGGATGTGTCTGGCCTCTGGGCGCTGGAGCGCGCGGGCGTGTTCCGGGGGCGCTATCATGTGCTGGGCGGGACGCTCTCGGCGCTTGATGCTGTCGGGCCAGAGGACTTGCGCATCCCCGAATTGCTGGCGCGGGTCACGGAGGAGGGCGTGCGCGAGGTGATCCTTGCGCTGCCCGCGACGGTGGACGGGCAGACGACCGCGCATTACATCGCGGATGCTTTGGGTGCGCAGGGGGTGCAGGTGACAGCGCTCGCGCAGGGCGTGCCGCTGGGCGGGGATCTGGATTTTCTGGATGACGGCACGATCGGGGCGGCGATGCGCGCGCGGCGGGCGTTCTGATGGGGGGGGCGCGCGTGCGGGGACGGGTCGGGGCTGCTGTGTCACATCTGCCGGGCGTTGCCTTTGCACTACTGCTGTGGCTTGTCTCGGTCGCCCCGCTCTCTGCGCTGGAAGTGTTGCGCGTGGAGGGGTCCGAGATCGGCTGCACGCATCTGCTGCGCGGCACCCTGACACCGGGCGCAACCGACGGGCTGCGCGACAGGCTGACCGGGGCGCAGCGCAATGCGGATGCAGGCGCGCATCGGATCTGCCTGGACAGTCCCGGCGGGTCTTTTGCCGAAGGGGTCAGACTGGCGCGGTTTCTGGCTGGGCTGTCGACCGGGGTCGATGCTGGGCATCGCTGCGAAAGCGCGTGTTTTCTGGCCTTCATGGCAGGCAGTTTCAACCGGCAGGAGGACCGTCTGATCATCCCCGACCGGGTGATGCATCCGCGCGCGCGGCTGGGGTTTCATGCGCCCTCGATCCCCACAGAGACGCGCCTGTTCCGTCCCGAAGAAGTCACCTCGGCCTGGGACACCGCGCTGGAGGCCGTGGCAGAGTTGATCCGGTTGCGGCTGGATGAGCCTGATTACGCCTTTCGTGATGAATTGCTCGACAGATGGCTGCGCACAGGCGGCGACGAGATGACCTATATCGAGACAGTGGGTGACGCTGCGCTCTATAACATCACGGTCTTTCCCGTGCTTTTGCCCTTTGGCGACCAACTGGCGCGGCAAGAACCGATCCGGGCAGGGCATCCTGCCTTCGGCCATGTCTGCCGGGCTCTGGGCCTGATGGCAGAGGATTTCGGGATGCGTGATGGGCCTGCTGATCCGTTACTGACGGTTGGGGATCGTGATCGGATCGGATTTCTGGGCCATTTCAACCCGGGGGAGAGCAGCACCAAATGTTTTCTCAGCTATTATTATCACGAGGATTATCTGAACTCTGGCAGCTATTCATGGTGGCACATGAACTGGTCACTCGGCATGATGTCGGCAGATGACTGGTGGATTCCAGCGAATGATTTCGAGATCGTGGCCTATATGCATTACCCCGCTGCCATGCGCAT
>SKRP01000097.1 GCA_007118445.1 Natronohydrobacter sp. | reverse complement strand
GGGATGCACAATCGCACCGATATCGGTGGATTTGTCGAGTGGCTCGCCCACCCGCAGCGTTTCCATCCGCGCGCGCAGCTTGGCCGTAAACCGCGCAGCCACGCTTTCGGCGACCAGGATCCGGGATCCGGCACAGCAGACCTCGCCCTGATTGAACCAGATCGCATCGACCACGCCTTCGACCGCTGCATCCAGATCGGCATCGGCAAAGACCAGAAACGGCGATTTGCCGCCCAGTTCCAACGTCAGCGCCTTGCCCGTCCCCGCTGTCGCGCGCCGGATCTCACGGCCCACTTCAGTCGAGCCAGTGAAGGCGATCTTGTCCACGCCGTCATGCGCGACCAAAGCCGCCCCGGTCGCGCCGTCGCCCGTGACGATATTGACCACGCCTTTGGGCAGGCCCGCCTCGATACAGATCTCGGCAAACAAAAGCGCGGTGAGGGGCGTATATTCCGCCGGTTTCAGCACCACCGTATTGCCCGCCGCCAGCGCAGGCGCGATCTTCCACGCGAGCATCAGCAGCGGGAAATTCCACGGGATGATCTGCCCGCACACCCCATGCGGCACCTGCCCCGGAAATTCCTCGGCGACCAGTTCGGCCCAGCCCGCGTGATGATAGAAATGCCGCACGGCCAGCGGGATATCCCCGTCGCGCGCTTCGCGCAGGGGTTTGCCGTTATCCAGCGCTTCCAGCACCGAAAACAACCGCTCGCGCTTCTGGATCTGGCGTGCAATCGCGTAGAGATGCCGCGCGCGCTGGTGGCCCGACAGCTTCGCCCACCCCCCTTGCGCCTTGCGCGCGGCCTTCACCGCCGCGTCAATATCCGCTGCGCTGCCCTGCGAGACTTCGGCCAGCACTTCATCGCGCGCCGGGTTGCGCGTCTCGAACAGCGCGCCCGATTTGGTGAAACTTCCGCCAATGAAATGCCCGAACGGCCCGCGTGTCAGCCAGTCGCGGGCCAGCGCTTCGCTTTCAGGTGCAGGGCCATAATCCATTGTCTCAAGGATCTCCGTGATACTCGGCATATGTGTTTCCTCAGGCCAGTGCGTGGCGATGGTGGGCCGCATAGCGCCCGGTCACATGATGCGACAATTGCCGCTCGATATCGGCCAGCATGGAGGACGCCCCCAGCCGGAACAGATCGGGCCGCAGCCAGTCGCGCCCCAGTTCCTCGCGCATCAGGACTTGCCAGTTCAATGCGTCCTTGGCAGTTTTCATCCCCCCCGCCGGTTTGAAGCCGACGATATGGCCCGTGGCGGCGCGATAGTCGCGGATCGCGCGGCACATGGTCAGGCCCACGGGCAAGGTCGCATTCACCCCTTCCTTGCCGGTCGAGGTCTTGATGAAATCGGCGCCCGCCTGCATCGCGACCATGGACGCCGCATAGATATTCGTGAGCGTGGCCAGATCGCCGGTGGCAAGAATGGCTTTCAGATGCGCCGCGCCGCAGGCCTCGCGCATGGCGGCCACTTCATCGTAAAGCGCCGCCCAATCGCCGGACAGCACATGCGCGCGGGTGATCACGATATCGATCTCGGACGCGCCCTGATCTACCGCATAACGAATCTCGGCCAGTCGCAGATCAAGCGGCATCAGCCCGGCGGGAAAGCCCGTCGCGACCGAGGCCACAGGGATCCCCGCCCCCTCCAGCGCCTTGACCGCTGGCGCGACCAGCGTCGGGTAGACACAGACCGCGCCAGTTGTCGGCATCTCGGGCAGGCCAAGGCCCGCGACAATATCCTCCGACAAGGGCCGCCGCGCCTTGGCGCAAAGCCGCCGCACGCGGTCGGGCGTATCATCGCCGGCCAGCGTCGTCAGATCCATGCAGGCAATCGCATTCACCAGCCATGCGGCCTGATGCACGCCCTTGAGCGACCGCCGCACCCCCAGCGCGGTCGCGCGGCGCTCGGCCGCAGGACGGTTGACGCGCTGGAAAGCGCTGGTGTCGAGTGGTGCTCCGGGATTGCGGGAATATGTCATGGCCTGCCCATCATGCGTTTTCGGCACTATGCGCGAAGCCCTGTCCGCTCGGCAATCCCCAACCCGGCGACATGCGGGACGGCAGTTTAACTTGACGAAAGCAGTCAGGTATCCTAGGCATTGGCCATGCAATGCGCTGGCGCGGAAAAAGGGGCGGAAGACCCGAGATGAAAGACGAGATGACCAGTCTGCCCAAATCCATGTCCTTCAAAATGCCCGCTGATGCCTCGCCGCTGGGCTATCGGGTCAGGCCCAACAAGACGCTGCTGAGCGTGGACCGCCTGCGCAAAACCTTTGTGAACAGCGACAGCGCCGCTGTGGAGCGGGTCAGCATCGATCTGGGCGAAGGCGAAATGCTGGCGCTGCTGGGCCCTTCGGGCTGCGGCAAGACCACCACCTTGCGTATGATCGGCGGGTTCGAGACCCCCGATGAGGGCCGCATCAGTCTGCATGGCCGCGATATCACCCATCTGCCCCCTGAAGCGCGCGGCGTCGGGTTCGTGTTCCAGGATTACGCGCTGTTTCCGCATCTGAATGTGCTGGATAATGTCAAATTCGGCCTGCGCAGATTGTCGCGCGCTGCGGCCAATGCCCGCGCGCAGGAGATGCTGGCGCTGGTCGGGCTGGAAAAGCTCGGCGCGCGCAAGGTGCATCAGCTGTCGGGCGGGCAGCAGCAGCGCGTGGCGCTTGCACGCACGCTGGCCGTCGCCCCGCCGCTGGTGTTGCTGGATGAGCCGTTTTCCAATCTCGATGCGGCCATGCGGGTCGAAACCCGGCAGGAAGTGCGCAAATTGCTGAAAAAGACCCGCTCTGCCGCGATCCTGGTGACTCATGATCAGGAAGAGGCGATGGCCGTCGCCGACCGGATCGCCGTGATGGAAAAAGGCCGCGTGCTGCAGATCGGCACGCCCGACGAGATCTATCGCAACCCGGTCTCGGCCTTTGTCGCCTCTTTCATGGGGCGCTCGAATATCGTGACCGGCACGGCCTCGGGCATGGAGGTGCGGACCGAATTCGGCACGCTGCCACTCTCGCGCGCGGCCAATGGGGCCGTGTCGCTCTCGGTGCGGCCCGAACAGATCATGCTCGAGCCCGATCAGGAGGGTCCGGCCTCAGTGGTGGGGCGCGAATTCCGCGGCCATGACCAGCTTTACTGGGTGCAGGAAGGCGAGCGCTGCATGCTGGTGATCTCTGGCGCTGGTGCGACCATCGATGTCGGGGCGCGGGTGCGGCTGCGCATCTGCGACTGTGTGGTGCCGCTGGGCTGAGGCGGCAGGCTAGGGCAGCAGCAGCGACGCATCCCCGTAAGAAAAGAACCGGTAGCGCTGCGCGATGGCATGGGCATAGATCGCCCGGATCCGCGCAGGCCCCATCAGCGCCGAAACCAGCATCATCAGCGTTGATTTCGGCAGGTGGAAATTCGTCATCAGCCCGTCGGCCAGTTGGAACCGGAAACCCGGCGTGATGAAGATATCGGTCTTGCCTGACCAGGCGCTGATCTGGCCCGGTGCGGTCGCTGCCGTCTCGATCAGGCGCAGGGCGGTGGTGCCGACTGCGATCACCCGCCCGCCTGCCGCCTTGGTGGCGCTGATCCGGCGGGCGGCGTCCTCTGTGACCTGCCCCCATTCGGCGTGCATCCGGTGGTCGCGAATGTCATCGACCTTGACCGGCAGAAAGGTGCCCGCGCCGACATGCAGCGTCACCTCGGCGAAACCGACGCCCATGGCGCGCAGGCGCTCCAGCAGCGGAGAATCGAAATGCAGCGACGCCGTGGGCGCGGCCACAGCCCCTGCATCGCGCGCGAAAACGGTCTGATAATCCTCGCGATCCTGCGCATCGGCGGCCCGGCGCCCGGCGATATAGGGCGGCAGCGGCATCTGGCCCGCCTGATCGAGCGCTGTGTCAAACGCCGCGCCGCTCAGATTGAAACGCAGCACCACATCTTCCGCGCTGCGTTCCGCGACCTCGGCCTGCAGCGCATCGGTGAACGCGATGACGTCGCCCGCGGCCAGTTTGCGCAGCGGCTTGGCCAATGCGCGCCAGCTGCCATCGGGCTGCGGTTCGGTCAGAGTGATCTCGACCCGCGCGGTGACCGGGCCTTGCGCCGTGTCGCGCAGGCGCTGGCCGGTCAGACGGGCAGGAATGACCTTGGTCGTGTTGATCACCAGCAGATCACCGGGGCGCAGGATATCGGGCAGATCGCCGACATGGCGATCGGCGATGGCATCGCCCTGGCCCAGCAGCAGACGCGCTGCCGGGCGCGGGCGCACAGGCCGCGTGGCGATCAGCTCTTCGGGCAGGTCAAAATCAAAATCCGACAGTTTCATGTCCCGCCCCTCTGGCGCAAATTAACCCAGGCGCAGCCCTTTAACTTGGCGCGGCACTCGCTACAACAGGCAGAGTAATGTTCTGAGAGGGAGACGAGAATGGCAGACACAGGCGAGATGGCCCCCGATTTCACGCTGCCCGTGAATGGCGGCGGCGAAGTGACGCTTTCCGCGCTCCGGCCCGCGCAGGTCGTGCTTTATTTCTACCCGCGCGACGACACGCCCGGCTGCACCACCGAAGCGCTGGAATTCACAGCACAGATCGCCGAGTTCGAGGCCGCAGGCGCGAAAGTCATCGGCATCTCGAAAGACACTGTTGCCAAGCATGACAAATTTGTCGCCAAGCATGATCTGGGCGTGATCCTTGCCTCGGATGCCGAAAGCGATGTCTGCGAGCGCTATGGCGTCTGGGTCGAGAAAAACATGTATGGCAAGACTTCGATGGGGATCGAGCGCGCGACATTTCTGATCGACAGCGAAGGGCGGATCGCGCAGGTCTGGCGCAAGGTCAAGGCCAAGGGCCATGCCAGCGCAGTGCTGGAGGCGCTGCGCAGCGCATGACAAGAAGCTTGCGCGAAATGGCGGTTGCGGTCCTGACCACAGCGGAGGGACGCGCGAAAACCGCGCTGTCGCGCCGATGTGCCGCAGAATGGTTCGCAGCGCGCAAGGCGGGCACGCCGCTGCCTCTGGGCAGGGCTGCGCCCCCTGACTTCCCCGCGCGGCCCGAAAAGCCGCAGCTGCT
>SKRP01000083.1 GCA_007118445.1 Natronohydrobacter sp. | reverse complement strand
GATGGGGCCGGGGCGCACGATCGCCACCTCGATCACCAGATCATAGAATTCGCGCGGCCGCATCCGGGGCAGGAAATTCATTTGCGCGCGGGATTCGACCTGAAAGACGCCGATCGCATCAGCGCGGCAGAGCATGTCATAGGTGGCGCTGTCCTCGCGCGGCAGGTTTTCGAGCGTGTAGCGCGCGCCGCCATGCAGGGCCACCAGATCGAAGCATTTGCGGATGCAGGTCAGCATGCCCAGGGACAGCACATCGATCTTCAGGATCCCCAGCGCGTTGATGTCATCCTTGTCCCATTCGATGACCGTGCGCCCCTCCATCGCGGCATTCTCGATCGGGCAGAGCGCGTCCAGCCGCCCTCTGGTGATGACAAACCCGCCGACATGCTGCGACAGATGGCGCGGGAAGCCGATGATTTCCGCGATCAGCGCAGTGGTCCGGGCCAGGCGCGGCTCTTCCGGGTCCAGCCCCAATTCGCGCAGCCGTTCCGGTGCAGGCGGCCCTGCGCGCCAGCCCATGGACGCGCCCGCCAAGGCCGAGATCACATCTGCCGAGAGCCCCATCACCTTGCCCACTTCGCGCACCGCCGCGCGGGAGCGGAAATGGATCACAGTCGCGGTCAGGCCTGCGCGGTCGCGCCCGTAGCGCGCATAGATATGCTGGATCACTTCCTCGCGGCGTTCATGCTCGAAATCGACATCGATATCGGGGGGCTCGCCGCGGGCCTCGGACATGAAGCGCTCGAAGACCATCGAGATCGTGTCAGGCGGCACCTCGGTAATGCCCAGCGCGTAGCAGATCACGGAATTCGCGGCTGAGCCGCGCCCCTGACACAGGATGCCACGCTCGCGCGCGAAGGCCACGATATCATGCACGGTCAGGAAATAGGCGGCAAAGCCCAGATTGGCGATGATGCGTAATTCCTTGGCGACCTTTTCGGCGGTGTCGGTCGGTATGCTGTCGGGAAAGCGCCGCCACAGCCCTTGCTGCACAAGCCGTTCCAGCCGGGTCTGGGCCGGTTCGCCATTGGTGATCTCGTCAGGATATTCGTAAGACAGTTCATCCAGACTGAAGGCGCAGCGATCCGCGATTTCGACAGTGCGGCGGATGGCGGCCGGATAGTCGCGAAAGATGAGCGCCATCTCGGCGGCAGGTTTCAGCCGCGCTTCGGCATGGGGCAGGGCCTGTGCGCCAAGATTGTCGATGCTGCAGCCTGTGCGCAGGCAGGTCAGCACATCGGCAAGCTTGCGGCGGCGGGCGACATGCATCCGCACATCCCCCAGCGCGACCATGGGCAGGGCCAGGCGGCTGGCCTGTTGCGCGATCCGGGCCAGCCGATGCGGGTCGCGCCCGTCATAGCGGGGTGCTGCGCCCAGATAGCACGCACCCGGACAGGCCCGCGCGATCTGTGCGATCTGGCGCGCGTCTGTGCTGTCCTCATGGGGGGTGTCGGGGGGCAATGCGATCAGCACCATGTCACGCGCAGCGGCCAGCAGGTCGGCATGGTCCAGATGGCACAGGCCCTTGGGCGCGCGGCGCTTGCCAAGGCTCAGCAGCGTTGAGAGCTGCGCATAGCCCGCGCGGTTCACGGGCAGGGCCAGCCAGTCCACGGCGCTGTCGCGCAGCACCAGCCGCGTGCCGATGATCAGACGGGGCAACGGGCCCCGGGCTACGGTCAGCGCGCTGCCGGTATCGGTCTGGCGGCTGGATGTGTCGGTCTGGTGCTGCGCGCGGATCGTCACCCCGCTGCTGCGGTCGCGCGCCAGTTCGCGCAGCGCCACATGCGCGCGGACCACCCCGGCCAGCGAATTGCGGTCGGTGATGGCGATGGCCGCAAGGCCCAGCTCGACCGCGCGGGTGACCAGTTCTTCCGGGTGCGAGGCCCCATGCAGAAAGGTGAAATTCGATGTCACGCAGAGTTCTGCATAGGCGGGTGACGAAATCTGGTCTGTGCGCATTCAAACCCCATTTGTTCCCCAAATGTTCCATATCTCGATTCGCGTCCTGCAGCAAGCGGGACGGTCGTCGCGGCTTGTCCGATTAAGGATATATTAACTGTCACAGAGCAACGTCATGGCTGATGATCCAGTGCCAATTCTCATCGTTGAAACTCTGCGTTCTGGTGGTGACGCTGGCCGCGTTCCTGCTGGGGGCCGGGGCGGCTGCCAACCCTTGGCCACGTGAGAAAGGGCAGGGGTTTCTTGCGCTGGCCAGTTTTGACGGGTCCCCGTCGCTCTGGGTCGATTATGGTCTGGGGGCCGGGCGGACAGTCGCCTTGAGTGCTTATCTCGGACGGTCAGACGACTTCCGGGTCGGTCTGCGCTTCATCCAGAGCCGCGATGCGGGCCCGGTTCTGCCGCGTCACGGGGTATATTCGATACTGGAATGGCGACGCAGCCCCGAGGGCGATGGGGGCTTGACCGGGATCGGGGCCAGTCTGGGGGCCGGTCTCATACGGCCCTGGCCGGGATGGGCCAGTGTCGAACTGCAGACGGGCCTGCTGCATGGCACGGCAGTGCAGTCAGGTCGGGTCGAGTGGAAAGCACAGGCCACTCTGGGCTTGCGACCGACTGCGCGACTGGCGGTCATGACGCAGTTGCAGGGCGAATGGACCCGCGCGCAAAGCAGTCTGCATCTTGCGCCGTCGGTTCTGTGGGGCGTTACCGAGCAGCTCAGCCTGGAACTGGGTCTGCGTCGCCAGATCCGGGGCGGCACGGATCAGCAGATCAAGCTGGGAAGCTGGCTGCATTTCTGAAGGCCATTTGCGAAACCGGGGTTTTCGTTCTGCCCCGGTGAAATCTGCCCCGGATCACCCTTGCGCCGTATCCAGACCGGAGCGTGCAGGCTGCGCGTTGCGCCGAAAGGTCAGATAATGCGGGCGGCGCTGTTCGCGCAGGGCTTTCTGCTCATATCGCGTGGACAGCCAGTCCGGCCAGGGTCTGCGCCAATCCGCAGGGTCCGGCGTCAGACAGTCAAAGCCTGCGGGCGGGACTTCCTCCATCGTCTGGCGGACATAATCGGGGATATCTGTTGCAACACGAAAGATTGCGCCAGGCTCGAGCACGCGCGCCAGCGGGTCGAGATGGTCCGGGGTGACGAATCGGCGGCGATGGTGGCGTGCCTTGGGCCAAGGGTCAGGGTAGAGCAGGAATGCGCGCGCGATGCAGGCATCGGGCAGGACATCAAGCAGTTCCCGCACATCCCAGGGGTGGATCCGCAAATTGGCAAGTGGTGCGCGGCGCAGTTTGCCGAGCAACATGGCGACCCCGTTGATGAAGGGCTCGCAGCCGATAAACCCGATATCAGGGTTCTGCCTGCATTGATGCACAAGGTGCTCCCCGCCGCCAAAGCCGATCTCCAGCCAGAGCGGGCGGTCATCGCCGAAGAAGCCTGCCGGGTCGACCTGGCTGCGGTCTGGATTCTCAGCCTGTGCAACGCCTTTCAGGCGTAGACCGTCCAGGTCCTCGCGCAGATACGTTTTCTGTATCGGGCGCAGGGCCTTGCCCTTGATTCGACCGTAGAAGTTGCGCGCTGCAGTTTCTGACATGTCTCTGGACATCCGGGCTTTGCATTTCGGGAAGCTGGAACCGGTAAAGTGGTTATGCGGTCGTCAGCATGTAGGGTGCGTGCTGAGCACGCACCCTACCCAACGTGGTCCTGTGCCGCTATGCGAGGCTGCGCTCGACTTCCTCGCGCTCGAAGATCTCGATCACATCCTTGGCACGGATATCATCGTAATTCTCGAAGGCCATGCCGCATTCCTGACCGGACTGCACTTCCTTGACCTCGTCCTTGAAGCGCTTGAGCGTCTTGAGCGTGCCTTCGTGGATCACCACATTGTCGCGCAGCAGCCGCACTCCCGCCGAGCGGCGCGCCACGCCCTCAGTTACAAGACACCCTGCGACCTTGCCGACGCCGGACACTTTGAAGACCTCGCGGATTTCAGCATAGCCGATGAAATTCTCGCGCACTTCGGCAGACAGCAGACCTGAGGCCGCTGCCTTGATGTCATCCACCAGATCATAGATGATCGAGTAATAGCGCAGCTCGACCCCTTTTTGCTGGGCAGAGCCCCGCGCAGTGGAATTCGCGCGCACATTGAAGCCGATGATGGGCGCGCCAGAGGCTTCGGCGAGGCCGACATCTGTATCGGTGATCGCACCCACACCATAATGCAGGACACGCACGCGGACTTCGTCATTACCGATCTTTTCCAGTGCCTGCACAATCGCTTCGGCAGAGCCCTGTACATCGGCTTTCACCAGCACGGGCAGTTCAGCAACATCCTTGTCTGCCTTGGCTTTGGCCATCAATTGTTCCAGCGTGGTGGCAGCCCCTGCGGCCGCGCGCTTGTCCTTGGCCGATTGCGCGCGGTATTCGGCGATTTCGCGGGCCTGTGCCTCGGTTGAGACAACATTGAGCACATCGCCAGCTTCCGGCGTGCCATTCAGGCCCAGGACCTCGACCGGGACCGAGGGGCCGGCTGACTTGACGCGTTCGCCCTTGTCGTTGACCAGCGCCCGGACCTTGCCCCATTGCTCGCCGACAACAAAGATATCCCCTTGCTGCAGCGTGCCGTTCTGCACCAGAACCGTGGCGACCGGTCCGCGACCGACATCGAGCTGTGCCTCGATCACAGCACCCATCGCCGAGCGGTCAGGATTGGCCTTGAGTTCCAGAATCTCGGCCTGCAGCGCGATGGCTTCCAAAAGCTGATCCAGCCCTGCGCCTGTGACCGCCGAGACCTCGACATCCTGCACATCGCCGGACATGGCTTCGACAACGACCTCATGCTGCAGAAGCTCGGTGCGCACCTTGTTCGGCTCTGCCGCCGGCTTGTCGCATTTGTTGATCGCGACAATCATCGGTACCTTGGCCGCTTTCGCGTGATTGATCGCCTCGATGGTTTGCGGCATGACCGAATCATCTGCTGCAACGACCAGCACCACGATATCCGTCACATTCGCGCCGCGGGCCCGCATGCTGGTAAAGGCCGCATGGCCCGGCGTGTCCAGAAAGCTGAGCACAGCGCCGCTACCGGTCGTGACCTGATAGGCGCCGATATGCTGCGTGATCCCGCCTGCTTCGCCCGAGACTACGTTGGTTTCGCGCAGCGCGTCCAGCAGCGAGGTCTTGCCGTGGTCGACATGGCCCATGATCGTGATGATCGGCGGACGCGATTTCAGGTCGCCCTCGTCATCAGGTGTCTGGGTGATGACCTGTTCCACATCCGCATCAGACACACGCACCACCTTGTGACCGAATTCATCGATCACCAGTTCCGCTGTGTCCGCATCGATGGTCTGGTTCATGGTTGCCATGACGCCCATCTTCATCAGTGCCTTGACCACATCGGCCACTCGTTCCGCCATGCGGTTGGCCAGTTCCTGCACCACGATGGTTTCGGGCAGCTGCACCTCGCGCACGACTTTTTCGCGCGACTGGGTCATGCCCATGGCCTTCTGACGCGCGCGCTCCTGCTTGCGCTTCATCGCCGCCATCGAGCGCTGACGCCCGCCATCGCCGGACAGCGCGTCCTTCAGCGTCAGCTTGCCTGCGCGCCGCCCGCCTGCATCATCGCGCGGCTTGGCGCGCGACTGGCGGTCGTCTTCCGGGCGCTGCCGGGTCGTCTTGCGCGCATCCGCCGGGGATGCCGGTTTTGCCCGCTCAGAGAGCGGGGCAGTGGCTTCGGGTGTGGCAGCGGGGGCCTGTTCGGCCGCCTTTCGGGTCTTGCGCGCTTCGGTTTCTGCCGCCTGACGGGCATCTTCCTCTTCCTTGGCGCGCAGGGCGGCCTCGCGTTCGCGCTCTTCGCGTTCGCGCGCCTCGGCCTCTTCGCGACGACGCTGGCGCTCTTCCTCGCGTTCGCGCTCTTCGCGCGCACGGGCCTCGGCCTCTTCGCTCTCGCGCGCCCTGGCGGCGGCCAGCGCTTTCAGCCGACGCTCCATCTCGGCATCAGAGATCCCCGCCGGACGGCGCGCCGGATCGGATTTCGCCGGACCAGAGCCCTGCGCCGCAGACCCGCCGGGGGCGGCACCGGGTTTCGGGACCACCACACGCTTGCGTTTCTTCTCGACGACCACGGATTTCGTGCGTCCATGGCTGAAGCTCTGCTTCACATGACCGCCCTTGCCGCCAAGCCCGAGTGTTTTCTTACCGTCTGTATCGCTCATGCGTCCGTCTTGTCCTCTCCGGCAGCGTATCTGCCGATCTCTGTGCGCAAACCTTGCAGTCTTGCCGCTTCCTCTACAACAGCTTGACCGAGTCCACCAGCACGAAGCGCGGCATGTATCACATGATCGCGTCCAAATGCCAAACCCAATTCCTGTGCGCACAGACAGCCAATGTAGCTATCCGCCCCATCGGGCGGGCGCAGTTTTGTCTTTCCACGGCTCGACCCGTCATGGGCCTGAACCAGAACCGCCATCTCGCCCCGGAGCGCCAGATCACGGCATTTCTCATATCCGGCGACCGCCTGGCCGCTCTTGCGCGCAAGCGAGATCAGCTCGATCACGCGCTTCGCCAGAAGCCGCTCGACCAGATCGGCCAGCGCGTCTGGCACCGTCACCGCCTGCCGGGCCGCGCGCGCAAACAGCTTCTTCGCGGCGGCCTTTTCCAGCGCGGCCCGATCGGCCCGCACCCAGATGCCACGTCCGGGCAGCCGCCCGGCCAGATCCGGCACGATCTGCGCCTCTGGCCCGACGACAAAGCGGATCAGCCCCGCTGTGCCCCCGGAACTGCCCGAAACGATGCAGCGTCGCTCAGGCCCGTCCCGCAAGGATTTCCGGCCTCCGCGCGCCATGCTCCGGACCTCAGCGCTGGTCTTCCGCAACCGCCATGTCGCCATCGGCTTCGGTTGCTTCTTCTTCCTCGGCCTCGCCGGTTTCAAGCGCGCTCGGATCGACCCAGCCCAGCATGACCCGCGCGGTCATGATCATCTGCTGCGCCTCTTCCAGTCCGACATCGAAGCTTTCAAGCAGGCCGTCATCCTTGACCCGTTGCCCGTCGACCGTGGTCCAGCCCCCGGCCAGTTCCCAGTCGGCACAGGTCGCGAAATCCTCCAGCGATTTGATTCCGTCCTTGGCGAGCGCTTCGACCATCTGCGGCGAGAGCCCCTCGAATTCGACCAGGCTGCCCTCGACCCCGAGCGCGCGCGCATTTTCGAGCGCTGCTGTCGCAATCGCCTGCAGACGCTCGCGTGCACGGGTCTGCAGTTCCTCTGCGGTTTCCTCGTCAAATCCGTCGATGGTCAGCAACTCATCGAGATCGACATAGGCCACTTCCTCGAGCGCGGTAAATTCCTCGGCAACCAGCAGCTGCGCCATCATCTCGTCGATATCCAGCTCATCCATGAAGAGCTTCGTGCGTTCGGCGAACTCGGCCTGACGCCGGGTCGATTCCTCGGATTCGGTCAGAATATCGATATCCAGCCCGGTCAACTGGCTGGCCAGACGCACATTCTGACCGCGCCGCCCGATGGCAAGCGACAGCTGCTCATCCGGCACCACGACTTCGATCTTGCCGGCTTCTTCATCGATCACCACCTTGCTGACCTCGGCGGGCTGCAATGCGTTGACAAGGAAGGTCGCCTGATCCTCGGTCCAGGGGATGATGTCGATCTTTTCGCCCTGCAATTCATTGACCACAGCCTGCACACGGCTGCCGCGCATCCCCACACAGGCGCCCACCGGGTCGATGCTGTTGTCATAGGAAATCACGCCGATCTTGGCGCGCGAGCCGGGATCACGGGCCACGGCCTTGATCTCGATCACGCCGTCATAGATTTCGGGCACTTCCATCTTGAACAGCTCGGCCATGAACTCGGGCGCTGTGCGCGACAGGAAAATCTGCGGCCCACGCGCTTCGCGGCGCACATCCTTCACAAAGCAGCGAATCCGGTCGCCATTGCGGTAGCTTTCGCGTCCGATCTTCTCGTTGCGGCGCAGAACAGCTTCGCCGCGGCCGATATCGACGATGATATTGCCATATTCCTCGCGCTTGACGACACCATTGATGATGGTCTGCGCGCGGTCCTTGAATTCCTCGTACTGGCGGTCGCGTTCGGCCTCGCGCACACGCTGCAGGATCACCTGTTTGGCCGATTGCGCTGCGATCCGGCCCAGTTCGACAGGAGGAACCGTGTCGATGATCTCATCGCCGATCTGGGGGTTGTCCAGATAAGGCGCGGCCTGCGCGACGGTCAGCTGCGCATGGTAGTTTTCCAGCTCTTCCTCTTCAACCACAGTGCGGATACGCGAAAATTCGGCGACCCCGGTCTTGCGGTCGATCTTGACGCGGATGTCCATATCGGCCCCGTAGCGCGACTTTGCCGCGCGGGCGAGGCTGTCTTCCATCGCCTGTATCACCAGTTCGGGGTCGATCATCTTCTCGCGGGCAACCGCTTCGGCAGTTTGCAGCAGCTCCAGCTGGTTGGCAGAGGTGATTGCCATGTCTCAGTCCTCCTGACGGGTCGCGGTGGTTTCCGCGCCCTCCTCGTTTTCGGTCTCAATCTCGTCAAACTGGCTTTCGTCAATCGCGCCACTGGCTTTGCGGGCACGCAGCATCTCGGCGATCAGATCATCGGTCAGGACCAGCTTGGCATCCGACAGCCAATCGAATTGCAGACCGATGGTGACCGGCGCGCCATCCTCCTCGATCTCGATCAGCACCTCGTCATCCTCGACCCCGGCCAGCACGCCCTTGAAGCGGCGGCGGCCATCGATCAGTTCTGTGGTCTCGATCCGTGCCTCATAGCCTTCCCAATTGACGAAATCCTTCAGCCGGGTCAGCGGGCGGTCGATGCCGGGGCTGGACACTTCCAGCGTATAGGCGTCTTCAAGCGGGTCTTCGACGTCCAGCACAGCCGACACGGCGGTCGAGATATCGGCGCAATCCTGCACCTCGATCCCGCCTTGCGCACGGTCGGCCATGATCTGCAGGGTCCGTGTCTTGCCCGACATCAGCCGCAACCGCACCAGTTCAAACCCCAGACCCTCGATGACCGGGGTCACGATGGCCGCAAGGCGCTGGTCCATGGAGGTCTTGGCGATCAGATCGCTCATGCGTGCCCCCCCTTCGGGCAAAAACAAAAAAACGGGCCGCGCGGCCCGTTGTGATTTCCGGTGGAGCCTGTCACCAAGCGCCGCTGTTGCGTTGCATATAGGCAAGTCACAGATGCAATGCAAGCATTCTGTCACAGATTCAGGCGGGGTGCCTCATGGCGCAAATGATCCATTACACGCAAGAGTTCGGCACTGATGCCGGGCTCTGACAGCGCATGTCCGGCGACCGGCACCATTTCCAGACGCGACCGGCCCCAGGCGCTGTGCAGGTTCCAGGCAGTCCGGGGCGGGCAGATCATGTCATAGCGCCCCTGCACAATCGTTCCGGGGATATGCTGCATCGCGCGCAGGCCCTGCATCAAGGCCCCATCCTCGCCCAGAAAGCAGCCATTGGCGAAGAAGTGATTCTCGAGCCGGGCAAAGGCGCGGGCATAATCGGGGGGTGCGTCGCCCACGCCCAGGCCACGGGTTTCGATCGAGGCGAGCGCGTTTTCCCAGCGCGTCCAGCTGCGGGCAAAGCGGATTTCCTCGTGCCGGTCCCCGCTGAACAGGCGGCGCGCATAGGCAGCGATCAGGTCGCCCTGTTCGTCCTCGGGGATGGGGCGGATGAACTGCGCCCAGATTTCCGGAAAGAAACGCCCGGCCCCGCCGCCATAGAACCAGTCAAGCTCGGCGGCTGTGCCCATGAACACGCCGCGCAGGATCAGATAGGCCGCCCGGTCCGGATGGGCCTGGGCATAGGCCAGCGCGAGCGTCGCGCCCCAGCTGCCGCCAAAGACCATCCAGCTGGCGATCCCGAGGGTCTCGCGGATCTGTTCGATATCGGCGATCAGATGCTGTGTCGTATTGGCCTCGACCGAGGCGGCGGGTTTGGAGCGCCCGCAGCCGCGTTGGTCGAACAGGATCACGCGATAGGTGTTCGGGTCGAAAAAACGCCGCATGGTCGGGCTGCAACCGCCGCCGGGACCGCCGTGCAGAACGACCACAGGCACGCCATCGGGATGGCCTGCCTGCTCGACATAGAGCCGATGCCCGTCGCCCACGTCAAGAAGGCGCTGGTCGAACGGGGCCGCGACCGGGTAAAGCGCCTGTGCTGCGCTGTCATGTCCTGCAGACTTGTCCATCCGCAGCACTATATAGCGTGTTGCGTCGCGCCGCCATGGGCGCAACAGGAAAAACCGGAGGAAGCATGAGCGTCTCGACCATCGACCCAAGCGAAGTTGCGAAATTCGAGGCCATGGCCGCCGAATGGTGGGATCCGCATGGCAAGTTCAAGCCGCTGCATATGCTTAATCCCTGCCGTCTGGACTATATCACGCAGCAGATCGCGGCAGAGTTTGACCGCGATCTGACCCAGCCGCGCCCTTTCGAGGGGCTGCGCCTGCTGGATATCGGCTGTGGCGGGGGGTTGCTGTCCGAGCCGATGGCGCGGCTCGGGGCGAGTGTCGTGGGGGCGGATGCGGCGGCGCGCAATATCCCTGTCGCGCAGGTCCATGCCGAGCAGGAAGGGCTGCAGATCGACTATCGCCACACTACCGCCGAGGATATGGCCGCCGCGGGCGAACAGTTCGATGTGGTGCTGAATATGGAAGTGGTCGAGCATGTGGCCGATCCTCTGGCCTATCTGACGGCCTGTCAGCAGCTTCTGAGTCCGGGCGGGCTGATGATCTGCTCGACGATCAACCGCAATCCGAAAAGCTATCTGATGGCGATCATCGGCGCGGAATATGTCATGCGCTGGCTGCCCAAGGGGACGCATGAATGGTCGAAATTCATCACGCCGGATGAGCTGTATGATCTGATCCGCCAGGCCGGGCTGGACCCGGTGGACCGCAAGGGGTTTGTGTTCAACAAGGTCACATGGTCCTGGTCGATTTCCGAGAAGGATCTCTCGGTGAATTATGTCACCGCTTCGGTGAAGCGGTGAGTTTGAGTATTTTTGGCAAGATGAAACCAGATCAGGTATAAGCGATGAACAGAAGGATTGCGCCAAGGCAGAGACGGTAGATCACATAAGGCGTGAAGCTGACCGAGCGCAGCAGTTTCATCATGAAGACAAGCGCGGCCCAGGCAGCGAAGAAGGAAATCACGGCGGCGATGGCCCCGTCGCGCGCCACATCCCAATCGGCAATGCGGACCACATCGAAGGTCATCAGCGCGCCTGACGCGATGATCGTGGGGATCGACATCAGCATCGACAGTTTCGCAGCATCGTGGCGCGCGTAGCCCAGTGCGCGCGCGCCAGTGATCACGATGCCGGAGCGCGAAGTGCCGGGGATGAGCGCGATTGCCTGCCACAGCCCGAGATAAATCGCGTGTTTCATTGTCCAGCCCTGCGCAGTACGGGTCTGTGCGCCCATGCGGTCTGTTACATACAGCACAATGCCGAAGATGATCATCATCCAGCCAATGACAGCAATCGAGCGCAGCATTTCCATCACGCCCATCACCTTGAAGATCAGGCCAAGGATCATGACCGGGATTGTTGCGATGATCAGGCACAGGGCAAGAAATCCGCCCTGGGTCTCGATCCGCATCCGCAGGACCTCGGGTATGCCCCGTGCCGCGAGGCCGACATCCGCGCGGAAATACCAGCAAACAGCGAAAAGCGTGCCGATATGAACAGCGACATCGAGCGCGAGCCCCTGATCCTCGAGTGGGGTCAGCGCAGGCAGTAGAATGAGATGTCCGGAAGAAGAGACTGGTAAAAATTCAGTCAGGCCCTGGATCACAGCCAGCAGGAAGATGTGAAAAAGCGTCATGGCGTGCCTTTGGAGTGATTCGGGCAAACCCTAAAGCCTCTGCGCTGGCAGGGGAATCGCGAATATAGGTCAGTATGTATTACATAAAATCCCGTGCTCAGGATGGGTTTGAGCTTCGGCATCATATTTTTTCTAGTTTTAGGTCAGTAATTATGACTTTTCATGGCGTGCGACTCGGGTTAGAACTCTGCAAACTTCTGGAGGACATATCCATGGCCAAACAGCCAATGTTGCGTTTTGTCAAAATCGGTCGTGAAATGCCCGGAAAGCGCCCGCCCGATCTGCGGGCGGATGATTTCAACGAGATTTACGGTGAGTATAGCGAGGACAAGGCCGAGGAACAGGCCGGGCGCTGCAGCCAATGCGGCGTGCCCTATTGTCAGAGTCATTGCCCCTTGCATAACAATATTCCCGACTGGTTGCTGATGACGGCCTCTGGGCGGCTGGAAGAGGCCTATGAACTGGCGCAGGCGACCAATACCTTCCCCGAGATCTGCGGCCGCATCTGTCCTCAGGACCGGCTCTGTGAAGGCAATTGCGTGATCGAGAATTCCGGACACGGCACAGTGACGATCGGCTCGGTCGAGAAATACATAACCGATACAGCCTGGGAGCAAGGCTGGGTCAAGCCGATTGCCCCGTCGCAGGAGCGCGCCGAATCCGTGGGGATTATCGGGGCCGGTCCCGGTGGTCTGGCGGCGGCGGACATGTTACGGCGCGCAGGCGTGCAGGTCACGGTCTATGACCGTTATGACCGGGCCGGCGGGCTGATGACCTATGGCATCCCTGGCTTCAAACTGGAAAAACCCGTCGTGATGCGCCGGATCGAGCAACTGGAAGCGGGCGGCGTGGAATTCGTGCTGAACTGCACCGTAGGCGAGGATATCACCTTCGATGCCATTCGCGGCAAGCATGATGCCATTCTGATCGCCACTGGGGTCTACAAGGCGCGCGACCTGCCTGCGCCCAATTCCTCGGCACCGGGGGTCGTGAAAGCACTGGATTTCCTGACGGCTTCCAATCGCAAGAGCTTCGGTGATGAGGTTCCGGATTTCGACAATGGCGATCTGGATGCGCGCGGCAAGCGCGTCGTTGTGATCGGTGGCGGCGACACGGCAATGGATTGCGTGCGCACTGCGGTCAGGCAGGGCGCGACTTCGGTGCGGTGTCTCTATCGGCGTGATCGCGACAACATGCCCGGCTCGCGCCGCGAAACCCAGAATGCCGAGGAAGAAGGCGTCGAATTCGTCTGGCTGACCGCGCCCTCTGGTTTCGTGACCGATGACGCTGGCAATCTGACCGGGGTGCGGGTGCAGAAGATGCGGCTGGGCCAGCCCGATGCCACAGGGCGGCGCGCGCCGGAACTGATCGAGGGTGCGGATTACACCGAAGAGGCCGAACTGGCGATCATGGCGCTGGGCTTTGAGGCGGAAGACTTGCCGACGCTCTGGGGCGCACCGGAACTGACTGTCACGCGCTGGGGTACGATCAAGGCGAAGTTCAACACGCATGAAACTGACCTGCCCGGTGTCTGGGCGGTGGGCGATATCGTGCGCGGGGCCTCGCTTGTGGTCTGGGCGATCCGCGACGGGCGCGAAGCTGCCGACTCGATTCTGAAATACCTGTCGGCCCCCGCACGGGTTGCGGCCGAATAATCCTTTCTCCTTGGCAAAAGGAAGCTGACAATGACGAAATATGATGACGCCTGGGCCGCCGCCGAGGAAGCCCGCCGCGCCCATATGGCAGAGCATGGTCTCTACAGGGCCGAAGACGAGCATTCCTCCTGCGGGGTGGGGCTGGTCGCGGCACTCGATGGCAAACCCTCGCGGCAGGTGGTGCAGAACGGGATCGATGCGCTGAAAGCGATCTGGCATCGCGGCGCGGTCGATGCGGATGGCAAGACCGGCGATGGCGCGGGGATCCATGTGCAGATCCCGGTCAATTTCTTCTATGACAAGATCCAGCGCACCGGCCATCAGCCGCAGATGGACCAGCTCATGGCAGTCGGTCAGGTCTTTTTGCCGCGCACGGATTTCGGCGCGCAGGAACGGTCGCGCACGATTGTCGAAACCGAAGTGCTGCGCATGGGCTACGCGATCTACGGCTGGCGGCATGTGCCGGTGAATACCACCGTTCTGGGCGAGAAAGCCAATTCGACCCGCCCCGAGATCGAACAGATCCTGATCCGCAATTCCAAGGGCACGGATGAAGACACGTTCGAGCGCGAGCTGTATGTGATCCGCCGCCGGATCGAAAAGGCGATTTCCGCTGCCGGGATTGCAGGTTTCTACATCTGCTCGCTGTCCTGCCGGTCGATCATCTACAAGGGGATGATGCTGGCCGAACAGGTGGCCGAATTCTATCCGGACCTGAAAGACGCGCGTTTCGAGAGCGCCTTCGCGATTTATCACCAGCGCTATTCGACCAACACCTTCCCGCAATGGTGGCTGGCGCAGCCCTTCCGGATGCTGGCGCATAATGGCGAGATCAACACGCTGAAGGGCAATCTGAACTGGCTGAAAAGCCATGAGATCCGGATGGCCTCTGGTGCCTTTGGCGAGATGGCAGAGGATATCAAGCCCATCGTGGCCTCTGGCGCGTCAGATTCGGCGGCATTGGACGCCGTGTTCGAGGTGCTGGTGCGCGCGGGCCGCAATGCGCCGATGGCCAAGACGATGCTGGTGCCCGAAGCCTGGTCCAAGCAGGCGGTTGAAATGCCCACCGCCTGGCGCGACATGTATTCCTATTGCAATTCGGTCATGGAACCATGGGACGGCCCGGCCGCGCTGGCGATGACCGATGGCCGCTGGGTCTGCGCAGGGCTGGACCGCAACGGCCTGCGTCCGATGCGCTATGTCGTCACCGGCGACGGGCTGCTGATCGCCGGGTCCGAGGCGGGCATGGTCACGGTTGATGAACTGGCCGTGCGTGAAAAAGGCGCGCTGGGGCCGGGTCAGATGATCGCGGTCGATCTGAAAGAGGGCAAGCTTTATCACGACACGGATATCAAGGACAAACTGGCCCAGTCGCAGCCCTTTGGCGACTGGAATGACAAGATCGTCGATCTGAACGAGAAGCTGCGCGACATCCCCGAAACCCGCCAGATGGAACCTGCGGAGCTGCGCAGGCGTCAGGTCGCAGCCGGATTCACCATCGAGGAAATCGAGCAGGTGCTCGCGCCGATGGCCGAGGATGGCAAGGAAATGGTGGCTTCGATGGGCGATGACACGCCCTCGGCGGTGCTGTCCAAGATCTACCGCCCGCTGTCGCATTTCTTCCGGCAGAATTTCAGCCAGGTGACGAACCCGGCGATTGACAGTCTGCGCGAATACCGGGTGATGAGCCTGAAAACCCGGTTCGGCAATCTCAAGAATGTGCTCGATGAGGATAGCAGCCAGACCGAAATTCTGGTGCTCGACAGCCCATTTGTCGCCAATGGTGAATTTGCCGAGATGGTGCGCGAATTCGGCGATCAGGTGGCGTTCATCGACTGCACTTTCCCCGCCGATGCGGGCGAGGATGCGCTGCGCGACGGGCTGGAGCGGATCCGCGCCGAGGCCGAGGATGCCGTGCGCTCGGGTGCAGGACATCTGGTGCTGACCGATGTGCATCAGGGGGCCGACAAGGTGGCCATGCCGATGATCC
Source organism: Natronohydrobacter sp. (assembly GCA_007118445.1). Lineage (GTDB taxonomy): Bacteria > Pseudomonadota > Alphaproteobacteria > Rhodobacterales > Rhodobacteraceae > Roseinatronobacter. The sequence continues at coordinate 1,149 of SKRP01000083.1, read as the reverse complement.
TTGCCACCAGTGCGGTGCATAGCTGGCTGACGCGCAAGGGGCTGCGGACCTTCTGCTCGCTGAATGTGCGTTCGGCAGAATGCGTCGATCCGCATTATTTCGCTGTGCTGATCGGCTGTGGTGCCACCACGGTCAACGCCTATCTGGCGCAGGAAACCATCGCTGACCGCGTCGAGCGTGGCCTGATCGAGGGCAGTCTGATCGATGCCATGCGGCGCTATCGCGAAGCGATCAATCTGGGCCTGTTGAAGATCATGTCGAAGATGGGGATCTCGGTCCTTTCATCCTATCGCGGTGGTCTGAATTTCGAAGCGGTGGGCCTGTCGCGCGCGCTGGTGGCCGAGTATTTCCCCGGAATGCAGAGCCGTATCTCGGGGATCGGTCTGCATGGTATCCAGATGAATCTGGCCGAGGTCCATGCCAAGGGCTGGCGTCAGGGGCAGGATGTGCTGCCCATCGGCGGCTTCTACAAGGCGCGGCGCTCGGGCGAGAAACATGCCTGGGAAGCCCAGACCATGCATATGCTGCAACAGGCGTGCAACACGTCCAGCTATGCGCTGTGGAAGCAGTATTCGGCAGCGATGCAGGCCAATCCGCCGATCCATCTGCGCGATCTGCTGGATGTCAAACCCTTGGGCAAGCCGATCCCGATCGAAGAGGTCGAATCGATCACCGCGATCCGCAAGCGGTTCGTGACCCCTGGCATGTCGCTCGGCGCGCTCTCGCCCGAAGCGCATATGACGCTGAATATCGCCATGAACCGGATCGGCGCGAAGTCGGATTCGGGCGAGGGGGGCGAGGATCCGGCCCATGCCCATCCGCTGCCCAATGGCGACAATCCCTGCGCCAAGATCAAGCAGGTCGCTTCTGGCCGGTTCGGTGTGACGGCGGAATATCTGAACGCCTGCGAAGAGCTGGAAATCAAGATCGCCCAGGGTGCCAAGCCCGGCGAGGGCGGCCAGCTGCCGGGCATGAAGGTCACGAAGCTGATCGCGCGGCTGCGCCATTCGACGCCGGGGGTGACGCTGATCTCGCCGCCGCCGCATCACGATATCTATTCCATCGAGGATCTGGCGCAGCTGATCTATGACCTGAAACAGATCAACCCGCGCGCGAAAGTGACCGTCAAGCTGGTCGCGCAATCGGGCG
>SKRP01000066.1 GCA_007118445.1 Natronohydrobacter sp. | reverse complement strand
GGCTGCGCTGGAAGCAGGCGATGCCGAGGGCGCGCGCGCGATCTGGGCCGCGCTGGCCGGGCGCGGGGATGTGCTGGCGCAATACAATCTGGCGGTGCTGAAACTCACCGGGCAGGGCGGCAAAACCGATTCTGACGGCGCGCTGATCTGGTTCGAAGCGGCAGCGCTGCAGGGTCACCTGCCCGCGAAACTGACCCTTGCCGGGCTCGCGCAAGAGCACGGTGACAGGGCGGTTGCGCGGCGCTGGTACAGGGCGGCTGCAAAGGCCGGGGATGCAGGCGCGCAATTCATCTACGCGCAGATGCTGGACCGCGACGGGCCCGACCCGCAAGCCGCGATCGCCTGGTATGAGGCAGCGGCCCGGCAAGGTCTGGTGCAGGCCCAATTCGCCTTTGCTGCTGCGCTGGCCGAGCAAGGCGCGCATGACGAGGCGGCCAGATGGTTCGAGGCTGCCGCGCAGGCAGGCGATCCGCGCGCGACGCATAATCTTGCTGTGGCCAAGGCGCAGGGGCTGGGTCGGACGCAGGACAAGGCTGCGGCACGGGCGCTCTATCTGCGGGCGGCGCAGGCGGGCTATGCGCCCGCGATGCGCAACCTGTCCCTGATGCTCGCGCGCGGGCAGGGCGGCGCGCAGTCCTTCCGCTTCGCGCTGGCCTGGGCGCTGAATGCGCAGGCGCTTGACGAACCGGGCGCGGCAGAGCTGGTGCTGGCCCTGCGTGATGTCATGTCAGAGCGCGCCATCGCCAAGGCCGAGGCGCTGGCGGAGGCCTGTCTGCATGGCGATGCCGATTGCGTGTGACGGGCGGGTCATTCCGATAGCACGGCGATGCGATCCCTGACGAAGGTGAACCCGCATCGCCAGAGGGGGCCGCATGGGATACCGGCCCGGTACATGCAATGGCGCGGCCAGATGCCGTTGCCGCCCGGTGTCAGACCGGGTTTTGCAGGTCGCGCCCCTCCAGATAGGCGATGGCGTTTTCAACGGCCATCAGCCCCATTTCCTCGCGCACATCCAGCGCGGCAGTGCCCAGATGCGGCAGCAGCACGACATTTTCCAGCGCACAGAGCGCCTCGGGCACATCGGGTTCGAATTCATAGACATCCAGCCCGGCCCCGCCGATCCGGCCTGCCTGCAGCGCTGCGATCAGGGCGGCCTCATCGACCACATCGCCGCGCGCGATGTTGATCAGACGCGCATGTGGGCGCATCGCGGCGAGTTCGGCCTCGCCCACCAGATGCCGGGTCTCTGGCCCGCCGGGCACGGCAATGACCACGCAATCGGCGCTGGCCATCAGCTCTGCGAGACTGCCCACCTGCCGCGCAGGCATGTCGAGCGCCCGCGCCGAGCGGTTGTGATAGATCACCTTCATCCCAAGCCCGTAATGCGCCCGCCGCGCAATCGCCTGCCCGATGCGGCCCATGCCGACAATGCCGCAGGTCTTGCCGCCCAGATGCAGCCCCAGCATCTGCGTCGGGTGCCAGCCGGTCCAGTGCCCGGAGCGCACCAGCCGCTCGCCCTCGCCCGCGCGCCGCGCGCTCATCAGCATCAACATCAGCGCGATATCCGCCGTTGCGTCGGTCACTGCACCGGGGGTGTTGGTCACAGCGATCCCGGCAGCACGGGCCGCCGCGACGTCGATATGGTTATAACCGACACCGAAATTCGCGAGCAGGCGGCAGCGGGAATCCTCCATCCCGTCAAAAACCTCGGCCGTGAAAAGATCGCCGAGCGTGGGGATCACCACATCATAGAGCACCAGCGCCGCGCGCATCTCGCCCTTTTTCAGCGCGGTGTTCTGCTCGCGCAAGGTGACATTGAAAAAGGCGCGGGCGCGGTCGAGCACACGGTCAGGCATGGGGCGGGTGATATAGAGTTCCATGTCACGCCTTTCCTAATGCATCCGGCTGCCCGAGGGCACGTCATGATCCGGAGACAGCAATGAAATGTGGCCCTGCGCGTCAGTGACCCCGAGCACCAGCACTTCGGACATGAAAGGTCCGATCTGGCGGGGCGGGAAATTCACCACCGCCATGACCTGCCGCCCGACCAACGCTTCGGGGGCATAAAGCGCCGGGATCTGCGCCGAGGATTTCTTCTCGCCGATCTCTGGTCCGAAATCGATCCAGAGTTTGATCGCGGGTTTGCGGGCTTCGGGGAAGGGTTCGGCGCGGGTGACGCGACCAGCGCGGATATCGACCTTGAGGAAGTCGTCAAAGCTGATCGCGCTCATGATGACAATGCGCGCGAACGCTCTGCCGCCGCCTTCACCGCGCGCGCCATCAACGGGGGCAGCTCGGGCATCAGCACATCAAGCGCCGCTGCCGTGGTGCCCTTGGGGCTGGTGACATTGATGCGCAACTGCTCCGCGCTCTCGGTCGATCCGGTGGCAAGCTGGCCTGCGCCGATGACTGTGGCGCGGGCGAGTTGCATGGCGAGGTCCGGCGCAAGCCCCTGCGCGACCCCGGCTGCGGCCATGGCCTCGATCATATGGAACACATAGGCAGGGCCAGAGCCCGAAAGCCCGGTCACAGCATCCATCTGCGATTCGTCCTGCAGCCGCACTGTCTGCCCGACGGCGGCCAGCAGGGCTTCGGCCAGGTCCATCTGATCCTCTGACACATGGTCATTGCCGATCAATGCGGTGATCCCGGCCCCCACAGAAGCAGGCGTGTTGGGCATGGCGCGGATGATCGGTGTTTCAGCACCAAGCGCGTCGGAAAACCGCGCCATGGTCGTGCCTGCAGCGATCGAGATGAAAAGCGTCGTTGCATTCCCCAGCGCCTGCAGCGCGGGCAGGGCATCGCCCATCATCTGCGGTTTCACCGCGACAATCGCGACCGCCGGGGCCGGGGGCATGGCGCTGTCCAGATGCACCCCTGTGCTGCGCAGCCAGTCCGACGGGCTTGGTTCCAGCACATGAACACATGTCGGCGGCACCCCGCGCGCCAGCCATCCCGCCAGCATGGCAGAGCCCATCTTGCCGCAACCCAGAAGCACCATGCCGTCACGGGCAATCCTGTCGAGATCCATGCCAAGCCCCCTGATTGGTCTTGACCCTTTGATGCGCCCGGCAGCCGCAAGGGTCAAGAGGGGGCAGCGATCATGCGCGGCCCACCGCCTCGGCCAGCGCCATGCGCAGCGCATCATCGGGGTTGTGATCGGCCCAGGCGACCAGCTGAAACGCCGGGTAAAACCGCTCCGCAGCCAGAATTGCAGAGCGGATCATGCGCTCGATCTGGTCGATCCCGGCAGGCTGATCCTCGCTCAGAAGCAGCCCGTAGCGCCAGACCATCAGCCGCTGGCTGTCCCAGAAGCTGAACGCGCCCGACCAGACCATGTCATTGGCGCGGTTCAGGGTCTCATAGAGTGCGGCCATCGTGGCTTGCGGCGGATCCATTTCGAAAGTGCAGACAAGCCGCAGCATGTTTTCATGAGGATCGAGCGCCAGCGTCACCGAATAGGTGCGCCATTGCCCTTCGACGGCCATGGCGATCTGGTCCTCGTTCATGCGGTCGAAATCCCAGGCATGATGTTCGGCCAGGGTCTCGACCATATCGATCGGATGCAGGCTTTCGCCGGACATATAGAATTCGACTGCTGACATTCCCGCCTCTTTGGGTTGCCTGCGCCCTGGACCCCAAGACACAGAGGATGACCGCTTTTATGGTGCGCTCCTTGATGTGCGCTTACAAGATATGGTGTGGCCAAACAATGCGTCTGTAAAGCCAAATTTCACCCTGAACGCGGAAATCTGGGGATAAGTGTCGCCTTGAGGCGCAGTAATGGCGCAATGATGCGTCTGCGCAGCCAGCATGCGCGGAACTGATTATTGTTCCGGGACAGGGCGATACGCGGCGGTGTCGATCACACAAGATCGAGGAATCGGTCCACATCCTGAGGCTGCGTCGACCAGCTTGTGACCAGTCTGACCGAGACCTCTGCCAGGTCGTCCTGATGGTCGGGCCAGAGAAAATACTGCGCGCCCGCCGCCTGCAGCGCGTCATGCGTGGCACGTGGCAGCCTCGCGAACAGCATATTGCCCCCGCGCGGAAACATCAGCCGCCCTTCCAGCCCTGCTTCCAGCCGCGCGGCCATGGCATTGGCATGGCGGGCAAGCCCCAGCCAGAGGTCGTCCTCCAGCCAGGCCAGCATCTGCGCCGACAGAAAGCGGTGTTTCGACCACAGATGCCCGGCGCGCTTGCGGCGCAATTGCGCTTCCCAATAGGGCGCAGGATCGAAGAAGATCACCGCCTCGACCCCCATCAGGCCGCATTTCGTGCCCCCGAGCACCAGCACATCGACACCTGCGCGCCAGGAGAGTTCCGCAGGCGTGCAGCCCTCGGCCACCAGCGCATTGGCAAAGCGCGCCCCGTCCAGATGCACGCGCAGCCCGTGATCAAGGGCGATCCAGGCCCGATCCGCGATCTCCTGCGCCGCATAGCGCGTGCCGCATTCGCTCAGATTGGTCAGGCTCAGCGCTGCAGGCTGCACCGAATGCACCACCCCGCGCCCGGACCGCGCCAGCATGTCGCCCAGCGCGCCCGCATCGATCTTGCCATCCGCGCCGCCCACATGCACCAGTTTCGCGCCGCCGGTGTAGAACTCGGGTGCGCCGCATTCATCGACTTCGATATGCGCAAGCCCGTGGCAATAGATCGCGCCCCAGGGCGGGCAAAGCGTGGCCAGCGCCAGCGCATTGGCCGCCGTGCCGGTGGTGACCAGCATCACTTCGGCCTCCGGGGCCTCGAATATGGTGCGGATGCGGTCGCGCAGCGCGTCCATGAAAGGGTCGGTCCCGTAGCCCGGAACATAGCCGTCATTGGCACGGGTGATCGCGTCAAGGATCGGGGCGGGCAGACCAGAAGTATTGTCAGAGGCAAAATACATGGTGGCGAAGGTGTATCCCGACCCGTGCGAAGTCAAGGGACCGCGCCTTGACAGGGCAGGGGGCAGGGCGCATATCCCCAGCATCACGAGGAGAGTTGCGCATGTTCATTCAGACCGAATCGACCCCGAATCCTGCCACGCTGAAATTCCTTCCGGGTCAGGATGTCCT